>NZ_PTXM01000015.1:0-285073 GCF_004343765.1 Burkholderia sp. SRS-25 | reverse complement strand
CGTTCAAGGAAGCGCTGTCGCCGGAGTTCAAGGCGTACCAGGAGAAGGTGGTCGAGAACGCACGCGTGCTGGCCGAGACGCTGGTGAAGCGTGGCCTGCGGATCGTGTCGGGCCGCACGGAAAGCCATGTGATGCTGGTGGACCTGCGTGCGAAAAACATCACGGGCAAGGCAGCGGAAGCGGCGCTGGGCGCGGCACACATCACGGTGAACAAGAACGCGATCCCGAACGATCCGGAAAAGCCGTTCGTGACGAGCGGCATTCGTCTCGGCTCGCCGGCAATGACGACGCGCGGCTTCGGCGTGAAGGAAGCCGAGATCGTCGGGAACCTGATCGCCGATGTGCTGGAAGCGCCGGAAGACGCAGCCACGCTCGAGCGCGTGCGCGGGCAGGTTGCCGAGCTGACGAAGCGTTTCCCCGTCTACGGCTGATGCCAGCCAGATTCAACCGCTGCAAGGCGGTTGAATCTCGTCGCTTCACGTGACAACAAAAAACCGACTCGCGGCACGAAGCCGGCGAGTCGGTTTTTTTCAGCCTGCTTCGAACGCGTCAGACAGTCGGATCGACGTTCGCCTCGAGTTCGCGGATGCGGTCGAGATTGCGCGTGTCCTTCAGCACCGGCGGCCCCGCGAACGTGTTGCGCACGCCGAAGCCATACCAGATCACCATCAGCACCACGACGAAACCGACGAGCACGTACAGCACCTTCTCGTTCGGCGGCTGGATGCCGACATACGCGAGCACGCAGGCGCCGACCAGCGCGAGCAGCGCACACGGCTTCGACCAGATCCCCAGTTGAAACGGGCCCTTGTCGGTCCACGAGCGGCCTTCGGCCAGCATCCCGGAGCCGATCGGCATTGCATACGAGATGAACAGGAACACCGCGCTGCCGGCGCTCAGCACGGAGAACGCATCGCCGTACAGCGTGACGACGATCGCGAGCACCGCGCATGTCCAGATCGCGGGGCCGGGCGTCCGGTGCGTCGGGTTCACGCTGCGCAGCAGCTTCGACGCCGGCAGCCCGCCGTCGCGTGCAAAGGCGTACACCATCCGCGACGTCGACATGATCGCGGCGAGCCCGCACACGTAGTTGATGAAGAACATCGCGAGTTCGAGGGTGACGCGCAGCGTCTTCGGAATCGGCGCGAGAATCGCTTCGAAAAATCCGGTGCCCTGCTTCATGCTGGCGGTCAGGTCGGGCATCACCAGCACGAACGCGCACACCATCACGTAGCCGAATACCGCGGACCAGAACACCGACCCGATGATGCCGCGCGGCACGTTCCTGGCCGCATCGTGCGTCTCCTCCGACGTGTGCGCGGAAGCGTCGAAGCCGGTGATCGTGTAGGTCACGAGCAGCAGGCCGGACAGGAACGCGAGCGGCGTGGCCTGCTTCGGCCATGCGCCGCCGTCGACGCCGGTGAAATTGGTGAACGTCACCAGCCGATGCGCATCGAGCGCGACCGGCGAGTAGTAGAGCAGCGACACCACGAGCGCGATCGTTACCACGAAGATGAGATAGCCCGACAGGTCGGTGATCCTGCTCGCGATCCGGATGCCGCGCGCATTCAGGATTGCCTGCGAGATCGTGATGAACGCGATGAACGCCGTCTGGTGCCACCAGGTCAGGCTGTCCGGGCTGACGCCGAACATCGGCGCGATCAGCGTCTTGAAGAACGGATCGTAGGTGCCGAAATTGATCGCGGCGATCACGAAGATCAGGCCGAGCAGGTTGAGCCATGCCGTCATCCACCCCCATTTCTTCCCGCCGAGGATCGCGCCCCAGTGATAGAGGCCGCCGGCCGTCGGAAACGCGGACGCGATCTGCGACATTGACACCGCGACGATCAGCGCGAACAGCGAGCCCAGCGGCCAGCCGAGGCCGATCGACGCGCCGCCGGTGGCGGAAAACGCGAGCTGGAACGCGGTGATGCCGCCCGACAGGATGCAGATAACGGAAAACGACACCGCGAAGTTCGAGAAACCGCTCATACGTCTCGACAGTTCCTGCGCATAGCCCATCTTGTGCAACAGGCTTACGTCACTGTCGGTGCCTGAATCAGGCTGGAGTTTTGCATCCATGGTCGCTCCGTCACGAATGTCCTGCGTGGCAGGACCGTCATCGCCGCCCGGGCCAGGCAAGCCGGCCCGCTCCTGGGATTCGTCGGCGGCTCGCGATGCCGTGTCGAGCGGTCATCGCTTTGCAGTCCGATGCGTGAACGGTATGAAATCAAATCTCCGGGCTCTATCAGATTTCGGCAATCCAGTAAAAAACCGGACGGATGCACCGGAAGAGGGCAGGGGGATGCATCGTGGCAGGTCGATCCGGTGCGACGCCGGATGCGGGGGCTCGCCCCCGGGATGCCGGTGGGCGAGCGTGGGGGGCGTCAGTCACGCAGGGTCCGCTGCAAACAGCGCTTCCCAGCCGAGAAACGCGCCAAGCGGAATGATGTCCCAGTCGATCAGCCCGGCCTTCGCCAGCGGAAACTCGCGCAGCGCTTCGCGGGCGCTTTCGATCGACTCGCACTCTGCCATGATCGCGACGCCGGGGCGATCCTGACGGAAATAGATATCGCGGACGATCCCGCGCTTGAGCAGTTGCCACCCGTAGCGCACTTCGTCGAGCAGATGCGGCTGATACGCGTCCGGGCTGGCGCCGGGCAGCGGGACGTCGAGGCACAGCAGTTTCATGTCGATCTCCTGGCGAATGGGGGGCTGCTTACGCGCTGGCCGCGAACCGCGACGCCAGTTCGGCGACACGCTGCCCGAGGTGCGCGGCGGTGTCGAGGTCGCTCGCGATCGGCGACAGTTCCGGCGACACGTCGTCGGACTGCGCCATCGCGCCGAGCCAGCCGCCGATCCGGTTGCGCTCGTTCGCCGCGGTGCCGGCGAACAGGTCGAGCCCGACCCAGATCATCCCGTGCTGCGCGGCGAACAACGTCATCGTCATCAGCGAGTTGAGCTTGTCGCCGTGCTGCGCGCCGGAATTGGTGAAGCCGGCCGCGATCTTGTTGCGCCAGGTTTGCGGAATCCACGCGGGGCGCGTCGAGTCCTCCATGAACTTCTTGAGCCGCGAGCTGATCGAGCCGTTGTACGTCGGCGAGCCGAAGACGATCGCATCGCTCGCGGCGAGCGTATCCCACGGAATCGCGCCGTCGGCGACTGCGACGAGCCGCACTTGCGCGCCCGGCACGCGCCGCACGCCTTCCGCGACGGCTTGCGCCTGTCGCTCGGTGTGACCGTGACCGCTGTCGAAAACGATGGTGACAAGCATGGGCATTCCTTTGGAGTCCGTTGAACGATGGACGCATTGTGGGCAGCGCGGGTCCCGACCGGAAGTTGGGTCCGGGTTGAGTCGCTCTCAACTTCAGGTTGATAATCGGCGGCAGGAGAAGGTGTACCGTGCAACGTGTCGATCGAAGGAGACTGCTTTGGATGTGTCACAACGCACGCGTGCGATCCTGTCGTTCGTGCATGCGGCCGACGGCGGCAGTTTCGCGGCGGCCGGCCGCATGCTGGGCATCACGTCGGCCGCCGTCAGCAAGAATGTCGCCGGCCTCGAGCAGGCGCTCGGCGTGCGGCTGATGAACCGCACCACGCGCACGCTGAAGCTCACCGACGAAGGCAGCGTGTTCCTGCGTCAGGCGCGCGTCGCACTGGACGCGCTCGATTCGGCGGTCGACAGCATCGTCGCGCAGCGGCTCGGGCCCCAGGGGCGCGTGCGCATTTCGACCAGCGCCGCGTTCGGACGCGAGCACCTGCAACCGGTGCTGCCCGGGTTGCTGGCGCGTTACCCCGGCTTGTCGGTGGAGGCTGATTTCGACGACCGGATCGTCGACGTCGTGCGCGACGGCTACGACATCGTCATCCGCGGCGGCAACGTCCACGATTCCGCGCTGGTGTCTCGGCCGGTCTTTCGCATGAATACGGTGCTGGTTGCGTCACCCACGTACCTGGCGAGCCACGGCATTCCACGAGCGCCGGGCGATCTCGTTGCGCACCGGCTGATCGCACGCCGGTTTCTCGGTGGCGAGGTCGCGACATGGAGCTTCAGGACGCGCGACGGGAGCATCGTGGCGGTCGATCCGGGCGAGACGGCGCTGCTGACATTCTCTGCGCCGGAGGCCGTGCTGCAGGCCGCCCGTGATGGCCTGGGCATCGCGCAGGTCGGTGTGCACCTCGCGTGGGCGCATCTGCGTGCCGGTGCGCTGAAGGTGCTGCTGCATCGCCATCACTTGCCCGGCAGCTACGAAATGGCGATGCAGTATCCGCATCGCGCATTGAAGGCGTCGCGCGTACAGGCGACGGTCGACTATCTGCTCGATGCGTTTGCCGCGAACGAAAGCCTGCATGTGCCGCTGAAGGCGCTGGATGCGTACGGCGCGTGAGGGCGGCGCGTCCGCCGAGCGCCGACATCAAGGCGCAATCACCGTCATCCTGAACGGCCCGCCATTCGCCGCTGCATGCGTAACCGCATCGTTCGCCTCATCGAGCGTGAACCGCGTCACGTCGAACAGTCCGAGATCGAGCAACCCGCCGCGGACGAGCCCAGCCATCAGCGTCACGGCTTCGGTCGGGTACATCCACTTGCCGCGCAGCGTGATGTCGTTGCGCATGATCCACGGGTACGGCAACTCGAGCCCCGCTCCGCCGAGCATGCCGACGCCGCCCATCAGCACCACGCGACCATAGGGTCGCACCGCCATCACGGCGGCGCGTACCGTCGTCGCCGGCACCGACGGCGGCATCAGGTCGATCACGCAGTCGATCGGCCCTGGTGCCACTTGCTGCATGCCGGCGCGATCCGTGGCTTCGTCGCCGGTCAGCTCGACGGGGCGTATACGCTCGCCGAAGCGGCGCGCGAGATCCGCCAGCGTGCGCGCGTTGCGGCCGGGCGCAACCACGCACTGCGCGCCCATCGCCAGCGCCACCGCGACGCATGCGCTGCCGAAGTGGCCGGTCGCACCGCTCACCAGCACGATCTCGCCCGCGCGCAGATCGGACGCGAGCAGCCCGCCGTACGGTACGAGCAGCGTATTGAGCGCGCACCAGCGCGCGGCGTCGGCCAGTGCGATATCGCCGATGCGTACCGCGTTCTCGGTCGGCACGCGCACCCGTTCGGCAAACGGCCCATCGTGGAAATGGCGCTGCAACTGCTGGCCGCCTTCGCCGCGTGCGCTCCAGCCCTGCAGCACGATGTCGGGCATCCGCGCATCGTCGCGCGAGCGCACGGTCGGATCGCAGAACACCCAGTCGCCCGGCCGCAACTGCGTCGCATCGGGGCCGCTTTGCCGGACTCGGCCGATGGCGCCGCAGCCGGGCACGATCGGCAGCGCGATCGGATAGCGGCGCTCGCCGCTGAACACTTCCTGCGCATAGGGCAGCACCGGCGTCGCGACCACATCCACGATGACCTCGCCGGTGCCGAGCACCGGGTCCGGCATCGTTTCGATCGCGAGCGGCATGCCGAGCGACTTCAGAATCGCAGCTTTCATGAGGCTTCCTGACGGTGAGGGACGCGCCGATTCTGGCAGGCTTAGAATCCGCAACAAGGCCCGGCACGAACCCAGGATTACCCGATACCACCCTGCACGGAGCACACCCGATGACCTTCACCCCGCGAACGCCGTTCGGCGATTTCCTCCGCTCGCGGCGCAAGAAGCTGCGCCCGGATGCCGTCGGCCTGCACGACGGCCCGCGCCGGCGCACGCCCGGCCTGCGGCGCGAGGAAGTCGCGGAACTGGCCGGCATCGGCGTCGACTGGTACGTGCGGCTCGAACAGGGGCGCGACGTCAGCCCGTCGGAGGCGACGCTCGATGCGCTGGCGCGCGCGTTGCGGCTGGACAAGGCCGAGGCCGCCCATCTGCGCGCCCTCGCGCGGCGCGACGCATCACGGGCATTCGTGCCGGAGCGCGTGCCGCCGTCCATCGCGCGGCTCGTGGCGAATCTGAACCAGCCCGCGTACGTGACCGGGCGGCGCTGGGACATCCTCGTGTGGAATGCCGCGGCGGCCGACCTGCTCGGCTTCGACCTGCTCGCACAAGCCGACCGCAACATCCTCGTCTACATGTTCGTCGAGCCGCACGCGCGTGAGCTCTTTGCCTCGAGCTGGGCCGACGAGGCGCGCCGGATGATCGCGCTGTTTCGCGCGAGCCACGATCTCCATGCGAGCGATCCGGCGTTCATCGCGCTGGTGGCGCGCTTGCGCACGAGCAGCAGCGAGTTCGCGCAATGGTGGGATGCGCATGACGTGCGCAGCGGCGTGTCGGGGCAGAAGGTGTTCGCGCATGCGCGACAGGGCGTGCAGCGCTACGAATACGCGACGTTCCAGGCGAACGACGATCCCGCGCTGAAGCTGGCGATCTATACGCCGGTCAGCGGGGATGATGAGGATTGAAGTGGCTTCAATTGCCGCCGCCATCCGGCCACGCTTCGAAGTTTCGGCCTCGTGCGTGAATGCCGGTGGCGGGGCGTAATGGGGCGATGTTCCTGATCGATCAGACAGAGGCCGGGGCTTCGGCCGTCCGCCGGGCGAACAGCCGGCTCCACAGCAAGCCGGAGCGATTGCCGCTGCGGCAATACGCGAGTACCGGCTTCTGCAGCGTGTCGATCAGCTCACCGAATGCGTCGATCTCCGCATCGCTGATGCCGTCGCGCTCGACCGGCAGGTAGCGCGCTTCGAGGCCCAGTTCGCGGGCCGCCGCGGCGATTTCGTCGAATGCCGGATGTGCGTCGCCTTCGCCGTCGGGACGGTTGCAGATGACCGAGCGGAAGCCGGCATTGCGGATCGCCTTCAGGTCGGCCGGCGTGATCTGCCGCGACGCGGAGAAGCCGTTCGCCGCCGTCGCGCGACATTGTTCGATCGCGTGGCGGAAACAGGCGATCGCGAAGTCGACGTCCTGCTCCGTCGTGAAGCGGCCGAAGCTCACGCGCACGGTGCGGCCCGCCGTTTCGGCGTCGAGGCCGATCGCGGTCAGCACGTGGGACGGTGCGCCGCTGGTCGAGTTGCATGCGGACGTTGACGACACCGCGAGCGCCTCGCCGAGCATGAACGGGAAGAAGCCCGGCGCGTTCACCGTCAGGCTCAGCGTGTGCGGGATCCGGCGTGCCGTGGCCGCGTTCTGCGTGACGTCGCCGAGTGCGACCAGCGCGTCCGTCAGGCGGGCGCCGAGCGCCGCGATCCGTGCGGCTTCGCCGTCGAGCTTGTCGGCGGCCAGTTCGCATGCAACGCCCATGCCGACGATCTGGTGCGTCGCGAGCGTGCCCGAACGCAAGCCGCGCTCATGCCCGCCGCCATGAATCTGAGGGGCGATCCGGTGCGCGATGTCGCGGCGGACGAACAGCGCGCCGATGCCCTTCGGGCCGTACACCTTGTGCGCGGACATCGACAGCATGTCGATGCCGAGCGCGCGCACGTCGATCGGCGTCTTGCCGAGCGCCTGGGCGGCGTCGACGTGGAGCAGCGCGCCCGCGTCATGCACGATGCGCGAGATTGCGCCAATATCGGTCAGCGTGCCGAGCTCGTTGTTCACGAGCATCAGCGACACGAGGCCCGTATCGGGGCCGATCGCGGCCGCGACCGCATCGGCGGTGATCTCGCCGTCGCGCGTGGGCGTCAGGAACGTGACCGACGCGCCGTGCTTCGCCAGGTTCGCCATCGTGTCGAGAATGGCCTTGTGCTCGATGCGGCTCGTGATCAGGTGGCGCTTGCCGGTTGCGTTTTCCGCATAGCCCTTCAGCGCGAGGTTGTTCGATTCGGTGGCGCCCGACGTCCAGACGATCTCGTCGGCGTCCGCGCCGATCAGCGCGGCGACTTGCGCGCGGGCGTGCTCGACCTTGTCTTTCGCGAGCCGGCCGGCGGCGTGCGAGCTCGATGCCGGGTTGCCGAAGATGCCGTCGAAGCCGAGGCAGGCCGTCATCGCTTCGATCACGCGCGGATCGGCCGGCGTCGTGGCGGCGTAGTCGAGGTAGTGCAGCGGGGTGGTGTCGCTCATGTCCTTCTCATGCTCGTGTCTTTCGGAATGGAAGAAATGATACGGGGGACAGAAGGGAAAAAGGATCCAAAGTTGGCTGGTGATTCAGCTTGATATGGAATAACGTTTTATAGGAATGCGGATTGGGGGAATTTATTTTTCATGGGCGGGCGGGTGCGACGTGCGTGTCCGCCGCCCATTTTGCGAGGGATGATCGACATGCAGTATGAACTGACAACGCTGTCGTGTTTGCTGCTGGAGCAGGATGCCGTTTCCGCCGGTGCGCATCGGTGGGTATCGGATCCGGGGGCCGCGGGGCGTCTCCTCGGCGCGTGGCGTTCGGAAATCGGCGAGCTGGGGCAGATCGTCGTGTTGCGAGGCTTCGACGATGCCGACGAACTGCGGCAGGAGCGCCGTCGCGCGTTGATGAGCGGCGGGCCGTTCAATATCGACGGTGACCGTGTGGGTCTCAGCATGGAAACCTACGAACTCTTTCCGTTCCTGCCCGAGATCGAGCCGTCGAAACTCGGCAGGTTCTACGAATTTCGCCGCTACTGGCTCAAACCGGCCGGGATCGCGCCGACGATCGCCGCGTGGGAGCAGGCCGTCGGCCTGGCCGAAGCCTATACGTCGCATCTCGTCGCGAACCTGTACGCGATCGATGGGCCGCCTCGCATTGCCCATATCTGGGGATTCTCGAGCCTGGAGGAGCGCATGGCATTGCGCGCGCGCCACTATGCCGAAGGGCTATGGCCGCCCAAGGGCGGACCGCAGCAGATCGAGCGGGCCACGTCGACGATTTGCCTGCCGGAGGCGTGGTCGCCGCTGTGCTGAACTTTCAATGAATTGCCGATGAGGCCGCCCCGCCTCGTGCTGTCGAGGGCAGCACGAGGCGAAGGCTGGTGCCGGATATTCTCCGCCAGTCTGAGGGATGGAATGCCGGCCGGCCTGAGGGCCGAATTACGGCGTCGGCACGCCGGCACGCAACGCGATCGTCGCGTACCGGGCCGCATCCGGAATGATCGAAAACTTCATGTGACGTAAAAACCGTTATGAAGTGGGTTCGAGAAGTTCCGGGGCGGGAATCGATCAGGTTGCCGTATCTTGTTCATTCTGATTCGCCAATCGATATGCATCCCGCACCCATGCCTGGAGTGCGGGCTCATATCTGGCCGGGATCGTGATCGTGAGGGTGGTGAGGCGCGTGCAGTTTGCCGGTAGATCCAGATACCGCTGCCACGCCTTCCGTACAAGCTGCGACATCGCGGAACCCGTCATGCCGACTTCCGCCGCCACAGCCCGCTGCGATCGGCCCTTGACGAAAATCTCGTGCAGGGCCCACTGGTTCAAGGGCTTGATTCGTGTATTTTGCATGCGCAACAGACGGAACTGTTCGGCAGTCATGCGTCGGGTCTTTTGCATTCAAACTCGCCCGGAAGTGTGAAGTGAAGAAATCAAGGTCGCGCCGCATGAAGTCTTGTGACCATCGAAGGCAGCGTCTCGACCTTCGACCTTGAATGCCGTGTCGCCTTCTGCAATCGTGCACGTACCGTGAATCGGACACGAACACACGTCGCCGATGCGAGCGACCGAGCGCCCCATCACCTTGCTCGTTCCGGCTCCGGATTCGACCCGGCCGCCGTGGGTATGGGCGTCGCCTACCCGGATAATTCCTCGCATATGACTCATTCCCCGAATGATTGGCGTGGTGCTCGCGTTCGCATGCGACGTGCGGTCGCGTTGGTTTGTGTCGGTTTGCATCACCATGAGTAACCCTGCATGCCGTAATCGGTATCGTGCCGGCGCCCCCACCACGGCAGGTAGGCGTTGTTTCCGCCGCGTGCGCGGAACCAGTCCTTGTCGGGATCGATCGGTGTGAGCTTCGACGGTGGCATGACGACAACCGCGACGGGACGCTCGGGATCGGTCGTGCCGGCGACGAGTGCGTTGCCGCCGAAGTGATTGATCCGGCCGATGGCGAGCGCGACGTCAGTCAATGCGCTGCCGGTTCCCATGTCGCCGAGCAGGGCGGCTGTGTTGAATGTCTGCTTGCGGTGGTCGTATTCGGGAAGGGTTTCGGTCAAGGTCTGCGCGAGGGCGGCAAGACGTGCCGACGATGCGTCATTGCCTTTACCGGCGTCGTGGACGATGTAGTTGATGTCGGGCGCCGCGATGCCGGCATTGCGCGCCGCTTGGTCGATGGTCGCCTTCCACGCCTGCACAGAGCGCGTCGTGCCGACTTTCTGCGGAAAATCGAGCGTGTTGCCGGTTGCGGCTTTGCCGATCCACGCGAGCGGTTCACGCTCGGTGTTGAAGGTTGGGCCGGCGAGGAACAGTACGACAAGGTTCTCGTTGATCTGTGCATCCGTGGGCGGGAAGTTGGGTGCGTCCCAGTTCACTACCCAGACGCTCTTGTCGGGGTTCGCCTGCAAGTAGTCCAGTGCGTTGTTCAGCGATGTGAAGCCGGCGTTCGCGCCGCCTTGCGTGATTTGTACGTCGGGAGGCGTGTCGCGGCTCCACAAAGTCTTCGGTGACGGTGGACCGATCTCGAAGTATTCGACAATCTCGTTGGTCAGGATGGCTTTGGCATACCCCGGTTCGAGCCTGACGGGTATGGCGAGTTCGACGTGAACTCCGGCGAGTTCGCGCCAGTTTTTTGAATTGCTAGGATTAACTGTGTAGAAGTACTTTGCGTTTGTCGCGTAACGCTTACGCATCAACCCAAGCGCTTCATTGATGTACTTGTGATAGAAACCTTTAAACGTCTCTTTCCCTTCATTGCCATATGCAACACCTGCTACTGATTGCAGCGTTGTGAACGACTTCGGATCGGTTCGTACCATGTCATCGTTCTTGTTCGGTGCGGCGAGTCCTTGGGTCCACAACAATTGCCATTGAGTCGAGTAGTCTTTACGCTCCAATGGATTTAACCAGATTAGCCCAACTACCTGTGCGACAAACGGCTTCACCGCTTCCTCCACAGAGGATCCCGGATGCGTTGCGGGTTCCGTCTCCGGTGCCGCATGCGCCGACCGTACCGTGGCCGTCGGGAACAGAAACGCCACAAGTGCAACCAAACTAAGTACAACTACAAATCGTTTCATCCCATCTCCTGCTGCTCGATACAACAGCTACGTTCACATGTAACGCGCTGCCGTGCCGGTGTGCATCACCATGAATAGCCTTGCATGCCGTAATTTGTATCGTGCCGGCGCCCCCACCACGGCAGGTAGGCGTTGTTTCCGCCGCGTGCGCGGAACCAGTCCTTGTCGGGATCGATCGGTGTGAGCTTCGACGGTGGCATGACGACAACCGCGACGGGATGCTCGGGATCGGTCGTGCCGGCGACGAGTGCGTTGCCGCCGAAATGATTGATCCGGCCGATGGCGAGTGCAACGTCGGTCAATGCGCTTCCGGTTCCCATGTCGCCGAGTAGTGCAGCCGTGTTGAACGTCTGCTTCTGGTGGTCGTATTCCGGAAGCGTTTCCGTCAACGTCTGTGCGAGCGCGGCAACGCGGGACGACGCGGTGTCGCTGCCTGCACCTGCGTCGTGGACGATGTACTTGAGGTCTGGAACCGCGACGCCGGCATTGCGTGCCGCCTGGTCGATGGTTGCCTTCCATGCCTGCACGGCGCGAGTCGTGCCGATCTTCGGTGAAAACTCTTTCGTGTTGCCCATTGCGGCTTTGCCGATCCAGGCGAGCGGTTCGCGTTGCGTGTTGAAGTTCGGGCCGGCGAGGAACAGCACGACGAGGTTCTCGTTGATCTGCGCGTCTGTGGGCGGGAATTTCGGCGCGTCCCAGTTGATCGCCCATACGGTCTTGTCCGGGTTCGCCTGCAAATAGTCCAGTGCCTTGTTCAGCGATGTAAAGCCTGCGTTCGAACCGCCTTGGGTGATTTGCACATTCGGAGGCGTGTCGCGGCTCCAAAGCGTCTTAGGTGACGGCGGCCCGATTTCGAAGAAATTCATCATCCGATCGACCACGCGTGACTTGGCAAAGGCCGGATCAAGTCGGGGTGGAATGGCAACTTCGACGTGTATACCAGCGAGCTCACGCCAGTCCTGCTGGCTTTGGGATGCTACATTGTAGAAGTACTTCGCGTTACTAAAATATCTGGTACGCACCAGCAAGATGAACTTGTCCACGTACTTGGCGTAGAAGCCCTTGATCGTCTCCTTGCCGTCGTTGCCGTATGCGATCCCCGCTACAGACTGCAAGGTAGTAAAGGATTTCGCATCGGTGCGAACCATATCGTCGGTCTTGTTTGGCGCGGCCAGTCCCTGTGTCCACAATAATTGCCATTGGGTGGGGTAGTCCATACGTTGCAAGGGATTCAACCACATCAGGCCAACAACCTGCGCGACGAACGGCTTTGCCGGCTCATCGGCGGTTAGCGTGGCATGCTCCCGGACAGGCGTGGCCCGTGCTGGACGCATTAGGACGGTGGTGAACAGAAACACCATGAGTGCAGCCAAGCCGGGCACGACAACGAATCGCTTCATCCAATCTCCTATTTCCAAATGGGCCGGGTCAGGTTGTTCTACGTGCGTCATCAGCGAGGCCATGAGCACGGTTGCGATCAACCATGTCGAAACGGCGACGGCGACACGTCGCGGCCATGTAGCGATCAGCATCTTCATACGGCACCCCCGACCTTCAAATAAAGCTGACCTTCACGCTCATCCACGATCGCGCTCGGCATCTTGCCTTCGCTTTTATCTGCATGTATCCATTCTTGAAGAGGCGTTCTATAGAGAGTGCCCGATGCAAAGTAGTCGGCATACGTCTTGTTCGGAATATCTAGAGGAATCCCGTCCCCCATCCGCCAATCCGCCTCAATCCGCAAGTCATAGAGTTGCTCGGGCGTCAAATAGCAAACCCCAATCGCCACATCGTACGAAAGCGCCTTTTCCGCATGCTCCGGATTTGTCATCGTCGTGGAATGATTCGTCGGGCTGTTGGTCGAACCACGATCGAGCCAGTCGACAATCTGCTTGTCGCGCCACTCCTTGTAGCCCTCCGGCATTTCGCTCTTGCCGTCCTCGCCGATCACGTGGCAATCACCATCGAGCCATTCCGTATTCAGCGTTCGCCGCGCCTCCATCCGCATCAACGCGCGGTCCTCATAACGCTGTCCGGCTTCGCTTTCCGCCGTACCTTGCGCGACGCTATCGTCGTTCTTCGCGTTGTACTGGTCGTACG
This sequence comes from Burkholderia sp. SRS-25, assembly GCF_004343765.1. NCBI lineage: Bacteria > Pseudomonadati > Pseudomonadota > Betaproteobacteria > Burkholderiales > Burkholderiaceae > Burkholderia > Burkholderia sp. SRS-25. The sequence continues at coordinate 271,896 of NZ_PTXM01000015.1, read as the reverse complement.
GATCGTCCGCGCGCTTGTCTGCCTCGCTCTTGCTTGCGTCGCGCCATGCGGCCGGCGGATCATTGCCTTCGTTGAAGTCGCTTGTCGCATTGCCGTCCTTCGTTTCGATGGGCTTGCCGAACCGCCACGCCTTCGGTGGGAACGGTTCGTCGAGTGTCGGAGCGTCCGCCACCACCGTCCAACCCTCCGGCGGATTGGCGTTCACGCGGAACATATTCAATGCCGAGCTGATCTGGGTCACGAAAAACATGATCGGCGCGGATGCAAGCGTGGCCGCCACCCCGAACACGGACTCGTTTCCCTTGAGTGCACCGATGAGATTGAATTTGGCAGGCGGTGAAGGCGGATACCAGAATCCCGACGTCGCTCCCTTCTGTACATACCGCCAGTCATCTTCCCGATACCGATATTGCTCCTGCACGCCGACGTGGAAGCCGGAGGCAAAGACGCGCTGCGTCAGCACGCCGGGGACACCGATATCGTTCAGCTCGTGCTTGTCGATGCCGCGCCAGCCGATGCCTTGAACCGTGATCGCAGAAATCACCTGATCGTGCGGACAGCAATACGCGGTGACGCGACCATACGTCGATCCGTTCAGGCCGTGGCGTACCCGATCGTCTTGTGCGGCATAAGACTTGTTGCTGGTCGGCGATACCCGTTCGTTCGCCATGTCTTCATCGATCTTGTCTGCGGAAAGTTCATAGGCCTTCCGAGTGCCGATGATCGACAGAAACTTGCCGAACGTTTTCGTGCGCGCGGCGTAGGTCTGCCGTCCACGACGGCCATCGCCGTCCTTGGTCGCGCGTTGCGACCACGTATCCATGAACGTATCGGATGGATTCGGACCATCTGCACGCGCAAGGCTATACGGCGCATTCGCCAGCACGTAGGCGTCTGCCACGCAATGCCCGCTACGCCCCCACGGATCTTCGACATCGGGTAGCGCATCGCCGAAGAACGCCGCCGTCAGGCCCACGATGTTGCCCTGGCTATGGCACACGACAGTAATCGGTACGTTGGCCTGCATGCGGCGGATCGACTCGATCAACTTCGCAAGGCGCAACGCCGCGAGCACGCCATACGCGCGGGGCGGCGCGCGATACAGCGGCCGATTGGTCGGATTGATGCCCTGCACGGTTATCCACCCGGCCGCCCGGTCGTCGAGGCCGCCTTGCCAGAGATCGGGCAGGCTCGCACAGCCGTTCGTGAACGGACCGCCGCCCCAATAGTCCTTCTCGTTCAGGAAAATCTTGTCGCCGTATTCCTTGAGTTCCTCGGCTGTCGCCCGATAGCCCCACCGGAAATGAATGACCGGCGAAAACGACGGATCGGGCTTGATGTAGTCGCCGGCCCAGAGCTTGGGATTCAGAAATCCGTCCGGCGTCACGCTTTCCGTGTACTTCGCGGGTACCAGTTGCCCGGCATCGATGCCGCGATACTTGAGTTGATCGTCCAGCCGCCCGAGCCGGCGATTCAGGCCATCGCACAATCCTTGCTCGGCGGCCTCGAACCATTCGCCTTCGGAGTTCACCCCATGCACGAAGATCACGATACCGGGCAACGGAAGTTGCTTGATGCAGATCAGCCGAGTGCCTTTCGTCCACATCGAGACGCCGTCGCTCCGGCCGACGATGATCTGAGGTGGCTCCGGGCGCGGCGCAGCCGCGTCGGGCATATCTGACTTCGCGGCGTGCTCGTCGATGCGGGCGTCCTCTTCCGGCCGAGGATCGAGAGATGAATCAATCATCCGGACTCCTGCGCTTGCGTTAAACATTCTTCTTGGTGAACTGCACCGCCAGCCTCTCGAACCGGTCGGTATCGACCTCAGGCAGTTCCCCGGCCATGTCGGTCGTCAAATCCGATAGCGTTCCCGATGTCTTTCGAACCTGTCCTTCGAACCCCGGTGCCGCGTTGCCGTCCGTTGGGCGGACCAGCTTCGGCACGCGGCCGAGCGTACGTTGATCGAATGTCGGCAAGTCGACGCTCATGCTTGCGGGGCCATCCCATGCATGACCGTTCGATTTCACGGTGAACTTGCCGGGGCATCCCAGTTCGATATCGCCGCCATGCAGCTTGAGATACGCGCCGCCGGACGTGACGAATACGACTTCGTCGCTTGCCGTGCCGGCAAGCTTGCCGTCGGCGGCAGTCAACCGGATGTTTTTGCCGGACTCGATCTGCGTGTCGTCGTTCTGCGATTGAATGGCCACTTCCCCCTGATTCGCGATGACCGATACGCCGTTGCTGTGCGCGAACATCGCGACGCCATGCCCGGCATGCAGATTGATCCGCTCGCCGCTCGTGATCTGCATGTGTTGTTGCGCAATCTGATCGATGTTCTCGCCCGCATACATGACGTGCGTTTTCGGCGTGACGTTCAGCGACCCCGCTTGCGCGCCGAACGCCATGAACGCGGATGCGTCACCCGTGGCACGGGATTCCGAACCGCCGGGTTTCCAGTGGCGGAATGCGCTGACGAGGTTGTCCTGGCCGCCGGTGTCGGCGGATTGCCCGCCATGCTGGCCGGCGTAATCGCCGAGCGACTCGAACAACGCCGTGCACTGGTCGAGCAGGTGAATCAGCTCGTCGCGATCGAGCTGACCACCGGTCGCGTGCGACCGCGCATAGGTCGTCAACAGCATGCCCTGGGCGGCGCGCAACGCCGCAGCGGCGTCGGTGCGCAGTTCCGCGCCTTCACCCCGGTCGCTCCCGTGTCCATCGTTACGGGGCTGCGTCAGATAGCCGAGATTCAGTTGGGAGTGCGCATGTTCGCTCGCCAACTGCGCCGAAATTTGCGACGGCGTATCGTCCAGGCGAAGCTGGTTGTACCGGTGGCCCTTGATTTCCTTGGTCTTGATCCCGGACAGGTAACGGTTGCCGGGTAGCGAACCGGTATCGCTGAAGGTCGCGGGCGGGTTCGCGCCGTTGCTCAAAATCCCGATGATCACCAGACGGTCCGGATCGCCCGACAGGCTGCCCAGCAAAACCTCCATGCCGACCCGAGGCAGGAAAAGCGCGCCGAAGTGTTTCCCCGCCAGGCTTGCGCCGACGCGAATCGGCGCACTGTCGCCGGCCAGGCCGGTCGTTCCGGCGCCTTGCGCGTGGGCGTGATCGACCGGGTCGTAGCCGTGAATCTGCACGCGCACGCGGCCGGCCTCATCGCAAAACACTTCCTCGCCTTGTGTGCCGACGATCGTGCCGGTGAGCAGGTGGACCGGCGGCACATCGATTCGCGGATCGTAGGAAGGCGTGAGCGGCACGCCGCGTCGCACGCAGGTGAAACTGTTCTCATAGCGCGTGTCCGTTCGATCCGATGCATCGGCCGGCGCCGGTGGAACGACTTGAGTCAGGTGACGGCTTGCCGTGAACAGCCCGTTCACGCGACCTGCCAGGATCTTCGGCAGGTTGTTCCAGATATCGTGCCGAACCGACGTGACGACAAACTGACGATGATCGGCGGGCTTCATATCCAGCTCGGGGTCGCCGGTCAACGTGAACCAGTGACCGACCGGCATGTCGCGCACGCTGCTGATGCCTTCATGGCGTACGGCTTCGAACTGATGCGCGAGCATCCGGTCGTGCGTGATGCGATCGTGATCGCTCCACGAATCGCCGACGTGCGGAATGTCGATCGCCACGTCGGTCAGCAGGTGCGCAAGGTCGTTCCCCGACTCGCCCTGGTCGATGCCGGTGACGGTCGTGGATTCGTCTACACGGGCTTTCTTGTAGTCCCACGACGGACGGCTGACTTTGCCGGACGACAGGCTTTGGCAGTATGCAAAGAGCGTCACCGTGTCGCGTTGTTCGACGCCGGCATCGCGTGGATGGATACGGAGGGTGCCGGCCGGCGCTTCCGCCAGGCGATAGGGATCATCGCAAAACTGGAGTGTGTGGACCGGGCGTTCGTCGGGCATGCCGCTCGCCCCGCCGATCGGTCCCGCCTTCGCAAATACCGTGATGCCTTCCCGACGCAACAGGCGCCGGATGAAGCGCGCGTCGGACTCGTTCACCTGCCGTGTCAATTCGCGCACCGGATAGCGTTCGGCCCGCAATGCCGACAGGTCGAAATCGAATGCCTGCGCGAGTGCGGGGCTGCGATGTTTCCACTCATTCATCAGCGTCGCCAGAATGTCGATCACGCTGCACGATCGGAACATGCGGGCGTTCGTGCGGCGGTCCATCAGCGACAGGGCGTCGCACACGTGCAACTGGTACACGGTCAGTTCACCGTCGGATTGACCGGCTCGCACGTCGTGCACGATCGCATTGATCGCTCGTATGCCACCCCGATCGGTCGTCAGCCGGACCGACACGGGCAGACCGAGAAACAGCGCGGGCGATAGATGCGCGTGGGTGGACACGCAGGTCAGTTGCCCGTCGATTCCCGATATCAATCCTTCGCGAATATCGGCGTGATGGAGCGCCAGCAGATGACCGACCGTGCGTTGCGCGAGTCCGAAATGGAGATCGACAGGCCGCTCGTTACCGCTAATCCGACCGTACACGAAATTCCGAAATGTACTTTCTATCGACATCACCGCAATCTGGATATTTTCGCCAAAATTCCGAATGGTCGGAATTGGGGATTTGAGTGAACAAAAATAAGATTCTGGAAAATTCGCGGTGAAGAATATCAAACTTGTTTGGCGTGTTAAATGATTTGATATTTTGAGATGGGTTTTTAATTGGTCGGATACTTTATTTAACTTTCTATGTGGGGAGTGTGGAATTTGTGTTTTGTAATGGGTGTAAATGCTATGGATAAGAATATGGTGGTGTATCGAGGTGAGGTGGTTTGTGTTTTGTCGATATAAATTGAATTTAAAAAAGAAGAATGAGACTCATCTCATGTCTGAACGAACTGCGGTGCAGTGTGATGCAGGAAAGGGTTGTGACCAGGATTGCGCTGGTGCTCGTCCGGTGCATCTTGGTTTGCCCCCGTTTTTTTCGCCTCCCGCTACCCGGCGGGCGGCTTCTTCTTGCGTGGTTCGCGAAGGGTTTGCCTGATCGTATGCATGCGTGACGTGAATGGCGCCGTGCGTGGATGCCCCGATGTCCATGAGGGAATTCCCCGTGACGCATGAGCGAGCGCCACGTCGACGCCGCGCCCGTTCGCTTCGCGCTTTGCCGCCGCCCCTTCCCGCCCACCGCCCGCGATTATTTGCGTTTCGCGAATGGCGCGTTCGCCGGTTGTTCCATACCCGATTGGCGGCCGTGCACCTATCGTGGTGACGTCGGCTGATTGAACGCAACGCGTCGAACCCGAACGCCAGCCGGCACTTCCTCGCGATTCGCGTCGCACACAAAAACCATCGGACCTGGCTCATGCGCAGGCGCTGCGGCGCGCGCAGGCGAATCTGCGTCCACGGAGACGGACATGAAAGCAAACGAGTGGGATACCTCATACGAGTGGAAGGCGGTCACGCTGCTGGCGCTCGGCTTCGGGCTGGTCGGCCTCGATCGCTGGCTGATCGCGCCGCTGTTCCCTTCGATCATGAAGGACCTCAACCTGACCGCGCAGGACGTCGGCAACTGCATCGGCGTGCTCGGCCTGTCGTGGGGCATCTTCGCGGCGCTGATGGGCGGCATCTCCGACAAGATCGGCCGCCGGAAGGTGCTGATTCCGGCCATCATCGCGTTCTCGCTGCTGTCGGGCTTCTCGGGGCTCGCGGGCGGCCTGCTCGGCCTGATGGCGATTCGCGGCCTGATGGGCGTGGCCGAAGGCTCGTTCTGCCCGACGAGCTTCGCCGCGACGGCCGACGCATCGCATCCGCGGCGGCGCGGGCTGAATCTCGGCCTGCAACAAAGCGGTTTCGCGCTGTTCGGGCTCGCGCTGTCGCCGATCATCGCGACGCAGCTGCTCGGCTTGGTATCGTGGCGCTGGGTCTTTGCGCTCGTCGCCGTGCCCGGCCTGATCCTCGGCGCGATCATGTTCTTCGTCATCCGTGAGCCGAAGGTCGCGAAGGCCGTCGCGTCGGAGCATGCGCCGGCGTCGCTCGGCCACGTGCTCAAGAGCCGCAACATCCTCGTGGCGATGGCCGCCTTGTGCTGTGCAATGACGGGCGTATTCGTGCTCGGCGCGCTGCTGCCGCTGTACCTGACCGACTACCTGGCGCTCGGCACGCAGAAGATGGGCCTCGTCGTGTCGGCGATCGGTTTCGGCGGTTTTCTCGGGCAGTTCGGGTTGCCGGGCCTGTCGGACCTGGTCGGCCGCCGCCTCGCGAGCATCGTCGGCTTCGCGGGAACGGCCGTGATGCTCTACCTCTTCCGCGGCCTCGGCCCGCAGCCGCTCGCACTGTTCGGGGTGCTGTTCGTTGCGTCGTTCTTCACGCTCGGGCTGGTGTCGCTGCTGTCCGGCCCGGTGGCGACGGAGGCTGCGCCCGTCGGGCTCGTGTCGACGTCGATCGGCGTGGTGGTCGGTGTCGGCGAGATCTTCGGCGGCGGCATCGCGCCGGCGATGGGCGGTTATGTCGCCGCACACTTTGGCATCCAGAACATCCTGTGGCTGCCGATGTGCGCGGTCATGCTGGGCATCGTGGTCAGCCTGCTGCTGAAGGAAACCGCGCCGGCCGTGCTGCAGCGTCGCGTGGCCGTGCAACCGGAACTCGCGGCGGGCGAGCAATCGCGGTAAGGGCCGCGCATGCGGGGGCCGGCGTCATCGGCGATTGACATCGATTGGGTGACAGAGTGACGCTTCCTGCATGACACAGCCCGTCATCCGCACGGGTAGACTGCCGGTTTCGCTGTCGAAAAAAGGGCGCGGTATGGACCGGTTCCTGAGCATCGAGGCATTCGTCAGGGTGGCGGAGGCGAGCAGCTTCGCCGAGGCGGCGCGGCAGCTCGGCGTGACCAGCTCGGTCGTGACGAACCGCATCCAGCAGCTCGAGAAGTTCGTCAACGCGCCGCTGTTCCATCGCAGCACGCGCCACGTGCGCCTGTCCGAAGTGGGCGAGGCGTTCTATCGCGAGTGCGCGGAGGTGGTGGGGCGCGTCAACGAGCTGACGGACCAGATGCGCGAGCTGCGAGCGACGCCGACCGGCCGGCTGCGCATCCAGATGCTGCCCGGTTTCGCGCTCGATCACTTCGGTGCGCCGCTGATGGAATTCAACCGGCGCTACCCGGGCATCCAGCTCGACGTCATCGTCAATGACCGTGTCGTGGACCCTGTCGAAGAAGGGTTCGACATCGCGTTCCAGATCTTTCCGCCGATCTCCGAGTCGCTGATCGAACGGCGGCTGTTCATCGTCAGGCGCCTCTTCTGCGCGTCGCCCGCGTACCTCGACGCGCATGGTGCGCCACAACATCCGCACGACTTGCTGCAGCACACCACCGCGCTTTATTCGGGCTATCCGTCGCGCAACCGCTGGACGATGACGCGCGGCGACGAAGTCGTCGAAATGGAGCTGCCGGGCATGATCCGCTCGAACTCCGTGCACCTGCTGCGCGAGTACGCGCTGTCGGGTGGAGGCGTCGTGTGCCTGCCGACGCTGGTGGCGAGCGAGGCGCTCGTCGCCGGCCGGCTGGTGCCCATCCTGACCGATTTCCAGCTCGCGCCGCTGAGCTTTGCCGCGGTCTATCCCGCAACGCAGCGACAGGCGCTGAAAGTGAAGGCGCTGGTCGAATTCCTCGCGGAAACCATCGGCGACGAATCGCCGTGGGATCGTCCACTCCTGGAGCGCGGCTGGGTGCGTTGAACCGCGCGGATTATTCGCGAAACGCAAATGCCGTAGTCGCCGTCCCGTGCCTTGTTGCGGTGGGTCCTTGCCCCTAGAGTGGAATCCAACAAGCGGTTCAACTCAGGAGACAGAAATGACCGACACGGCATTCCATACCGTCTTTGGCTCGCTCGACCATTACCGGAAAGGCGAGATCGAAATCACGAGCGGCAGCGCTCAACACTACGCGTTCTCGAATGTCTTCGAGGTCGCATCGAAATCGGCCCCTTACGAAAAGGTCGTCGCCGGCAAGAACCTCGAATACGTGATCGAAGTGCTGCGGACCGACGGCCAGTCGCCGTGGTTCGCCTGCTCGCACGACGAGTTCGTGATCCAGATGGATGGCGAAGTCCGGGTCGAATTCATCAAGCTCGATACGCCGCCGCAAGCGGGTCGCGGCACCGTCAGCGCCGGCACGCAACCGGCCGGCCGCAAGATGGGCTACGTCGTACTGCGCCAAGGCCATCAGGCGCTGCTGCCGGCCGGCTGTGCATACCGCTTCACCGCCAGCCGGCCGGGCGTCGCACTCGTGCAGACCGTCCTGGGCGAGCTGTCCGTGGAGAAGTGGGCCGACATCTGCCTGCACTGATTCGTCCGACCTCATTCGACACTTCCAGGAGACACGTCATGGCCACGCTCGACACCCTCGACACTTCCGCAGGCTTCGCCGCCGATCTGGTGCAAGCCACCGAAGCCGATGCCGTTACCGGCTACCGCCGCTTCCGGCTCGGCGCATTCGAATTCCAGCGCGACGAATATTTCGTGAAGATCAGCTGGCCCGCGAAAGGCCAGACCCGCACGCACGCGATGCCGGCGGACGCGTTCCTGCGCGCGATGATGCGCGACGTGGCGTGGGGTTTCTTCTACGGCTGGGTGAACTTCGACCACGTATTCGGCACGCGCAATCACTACGGCAAGGTGGACATGTACGCGGGCACCTTCAACGGCATCCTGAAGGATGCCGGCGTGGACTACACCGAGACCTTCGAAACGCCCACGATCATGGCGACCTTCAAGGCGATGCTGCACGACTGGACGAACGAAGGCTTCGATCCGTTCGCGGCGCCCGAGGAAACCGGCACGGCGTTCGGGCGCAAGCACGGCGAGAACGGTTCGGCGATCGAGCGTACGCGGATCGCGACGCGCCGCATGCCGGGCCTCGAAGGCGATTCGCCGCTGCGCGACGACCTGCCGGTCAACCGCGCGTTCCTCGACGTCGCGCAGGACGAACCGGAGGTGCATGTCGAGCCGGGCTTCGAAGGCGAGCTGCACGCGTTCAACCTGTTCAAGTACCTGTCGCGTTCGGACGTGACGTGGAATCCGTCGGTCACGTCGGTGTGCGGGCGCAGCCTGTTCTGCCCGACCACCGAGGAATTCATCCTGCCGGTGTTCCATGGCAACGACCGCGTCGAATGGTTCCTGCAACTGTCCGACGAAATCGTGTGGGACATCGGCGACAAGAACACCGGCGCGCCGCGCGCACGCGTGACGATGCGCGCCGGCGACATCTGCGCGATGCCCGCCGACATCCGGCATCAGGGCTACTCCACGAAGCGGTCGATGCTGCTGGTCTGGGAAAACGCGACACCGAACCTGCCGCAGCGCTACGAGAGCGGCGAGCTCGCGCCGTATCCGATCGCGTTCTGAGCGGCGCGCCGGTTTCCGCTTCCGCTTCAAGCCATACACCGAGGACGATTCATGCAAACCCAACTCTTCATCGACGGACGCTTCGTCGACGCCGTCGACCGCGGCACGATCGACGTGCTGAACCCGCACGACGGTTCCGTCATCACGAAGATCGCCGCAGCCACCGCGGCGGACGTCGACCTGGCGGTCGAAGCCGCGACGCGCGCGTTCCCCAAATGGTCGGCGCTGCCGGCGGCCGAACGCGGCCGGTTGCTGCTGCGCCTGGCCGACGCGATCGAGGCCAACGCGGAGGAGCTGGCGCAACTCGAATCGCTGGACACCGGCCACCCGATCCGCGATTCGCGCGCGCTCGACGTGCCGCGCACGGCTGCGTGCTTCCGCTACTTCGGCGGCATGGCCGACAAACTGCAAGGCTCGGTGATTCCTGTCGAAACCGGCTTCCTGAACTACGTGCAGCGCGCGCCGATCGGTGTCGTCGGCCAGATCGTGCCGTGGAATTTCCCGCTGATGTTCACGAGCTGGAAGATGGGCCCGGCGCTTGCCGCCGGCAACACGGTCGTGCTCAAGCCATCTGAAATCACGCCGTTGTCGACGCTGCGCATCGTCGAGCTGATGGCCGAGGTCGGGTTCCCCGCAGGGGGCGTCAACATCGTCCCCGGCTACGGGCATACTGCCGGCCAGCGGCTCGCCGAACATCCGGGCGTCGGCAAGATCGCGTTCACGGGATCGACGGCCACCGGCCGGCGGATCGTCGAAGCGTCGCAGGGCAACCTGAAGCGCGTGCAGCTCGAACTGGGCGGCAAGGGCGCCAACATCGTGTTCGACGATGCCGATCTCGACGCGGCCATCAACGGCGCCGCGTGGGCAATCTTCCACAACCAGGGGCAGGCGTGCATCGCCGGCTCGCGTCTCGTGCTGCATGAGCGCATCGCGGATGCGTTCCTCGAACGCTTCGTGGCGCTCGCGTCGTCGATCCGCCTCGGCAACCCGCTCGACGCGAACACCGAGATGGGGCCGCTCACGTCGAAGCAGCATCTCGAGCGCGTGCTGTCGTTCGTCGACGTCGCGCGCGAGCAGGGCGGCCGCGTGCTCACCGGCGGCACCGCACCGCAGGATCCGGCGCTCGCCGACGGCTACTACGTGCGCCCGACGGTCATCGAAGCCAGGAGCGCAACCGACCGCGTCGCGCAGGAGGAAGTGTTCGGCCCGTTCGTCACGGTGCTGCGCTTCGGCAGCGACGACGAAGCGCTGGCCATTGCGAACGCAACCGAATACGGGTTGGGCAGCGGCCTCTGGACGAAGGATCTTTCCCGCGCACACAAGATGGCGTCGCAGATCAACGCGGGGATGTGCTGGATCAACTGCTACAAGCGCGTCAATCCGGGCAGCCCGTTCGGCGGTGTCGGCAAGTCGGGCTACGGCCGCGAGATGGGCTTCGAGGCGATGCACGACTACACCGAGGCGCGGTCGGTGTGGGTCAACGTCGACGGCAACGTGCCGCCGCATTTCAAGCGCTGAGGTTCGCCATGGATCGCTTCGTCTATCAGGGCACCCCTTCCCGCGTGGTGTTCGAATGGGGCGCGCTCGACCGGCTCCCGGAAGAGCTGTCGACGCTCGGCGCGCGCCGAGCACTCATCTTGTCCACGCCCGAGCAGCGGCCGCTTGCCGCGCGCGTGGAAGCGATCCTGGGCGAGCGTGCGGCCGGCATCTGCGCGCAGGCAGTGATGCACGTGCCGGTCGAGGTCGCGCACGCGGCGCGCGAGATGGCCGGCGAGCTCGGCGCGGACTGCTGCGTCGCGATCGGCGGCGGCTCGACAATCGGGCTCGGCAAGGCGATCGCGCTCGAGTCGGTGCTGCCGATCCTGGCCGTGCCGACGACTTACGCGGGTTCGGAAATGACGCCGATCTTCGGGCTCACGGAAGGCCGGCTGAAGCGTACCGGGCGCGACGCGCGCGTGCTGCCGCGCACGGTGCTCTACGACCCGTCGCTGACGTTGTCGCTGCCGCCGGACATTTCCGCGGCGTCCGGCATCAATGCGATGGCGCATGCCGTCGAGGCGCTTTATGCGGAAGACGCGAACCCGGTGATCAGCCTGATGGCGGAAGAATCGATCCGCGCGCTCGGCGAAGCGCTGCCCGTGGTCGTGCGCGATCCGGCGAACCGCGATGCCCGCAGCCGTGCGCTGTACGGCGCGTGGCTTGCCGGGACTTGCCTGGGCGCGGTCGGCATGGCGCTGCATCACAAGCTGTGCCACACGCTCGGCGGCACCTTCAACCTGCCGCACGCGCAGACCCATGCAGCGATGCTGCCGCATACCGCGCACTACAACCACGCTGCCGCGCCCGATGCGCTGCGCCGCGTGGCGCGCGCGCTGGGCGGGAGCGACGCGGCCGAAGCGGGCCCGCTGCTGTTCGCGCTGAACGCACGGCTCGGCATCGCGCCGGCGCTGGCCGACCTCGGGATGCCGGAGGCCGGCCTCGATGAAGCGGCCGACCTCGCATGCCGCAACCCGTATGTGAATCCTCGGCCGATCGAACGCGAGGCCATTCGCGCGCTGCTTCAGCATGCATGGGAAGGGCGCGCGCCGCAATGAGTGGCCGGATGCGCCAACGGAGACAACCATGAGCCTTGACCACCATGACGGTGACGCCACGCCGGCCGAGCCGGTCGTCGCCAGCTTCGACGGCATGCCGAGCCCGCGCTTGCGTGCGCCGATGCAGCGCGTCGTGCGGCATCTTCATGCGTTCGTCCTCGATCGGAGCTGACCGCCATGGCAAGATTTTTTGCGGTGTTTGCGACGGATCAGCCGGGTATGCGCGACGTGCGCGATCGCGTGCGGCCGATTCACCGGACTTACCTGCGTTCGGCCGACCAGCACGGCGTGGTGGTGCGGCTCGGCGGCCCGACGCTGGACCCGCACGGCGACGCGATGAACGGCACGCTGCTCGTCGTCGAGGCGGACGACATTCAGGCGGTGATGCAGTTCATCGGCAACGATCCGTATGTGAAGGAAGGATTGTTCTCGCACGTGGAAGTGCGTCCGTGGGACTGGAGCCTCGGCAACCCCGAGCAGCGGGTGTGAATCATGGAAGCACGACAACTCTGCCGGTTTTCCGATGTGCCCGACGGCGGCGCGCGGGTCGTCGATGAGGCATGTATCGGACGTCCCGTGATCGTCGTGAGACGGGGCGAGACCGTGTGGGCTTATGTGAATCGTTGCCCGCACTTCTCGGTGCCGCTCGATTTCGTGCCGGGCAGCGTTTCCTGCTACCGGTCGCAGGTATTGATGTGCGCCCATCACAGCGCGCTGTTCCGGTTCGACGACGGCGTGTGTATCGACGGGCCTTGCTCGGGCTCGGCGCTGGAGGTTGTGGCGGTCGAGGTGGATGCCGCCGCGTGGGTCGTCTATCGAGGCGCTTGATTCTGGCGCTTTGATGAAGGGCGAGCAGGGCCGTTCAATGCGACAGCTATCGTGTCATTTGATCAGTAAAGCTAATCATGTTTCAGGTGTCCGGCAATCGATGCCTGAATGATGGCGATTCCTTGTGCAGCACCGAGCGAGCACCTGCCACGTAGCAGGTGGCGGTCTCGCATTTTCATAAAAAAGACGGGGACGCAATGAAACTCAGGTTTGGAGCAGTGGCGATTCTCGCCGTGGCGCAGGGCGCATGGGCGCAGAGCAGCGTGACGATGTTCGGGCTGATCGACGCTGGCGTTTCTTATGTCAGCAACGAGGGTGGCGGAAAGAACGTCAAGTTCGACGACGGCATATTCGCGCCCAACCTCTTCGGCTTTCGCGGCACGGAAGATCTCGGTGGCGGATATCGCGCAATTTTCGCGCTCGTGAACCAGTTCTCGATGGCGAACGGCGCGATCATCGGCACGGGGATTTTCGGGCGCAACGCGTATGTCGGCCTCGAAAGCAACCGGTTCGGCAGCATCACGCTGGGCAATCAATACGACTTCATGGTGGATTCGCTGTTTTCGAAGAACAACGCGATTTCACGGGATATCTCGGGGCTGTACGGCTTTCGCAATGGCCCGTTTCAACGTCTCGCGCTTCCAGGCAATCCGACCGGTGCATTCGATTGGGACCGTACGGCGGGCAGCAAACCGATCGCGAATTCCGTCAAGTACAGTTCGCCGACGGTGTCGGGTTTTTCCGGCGGCGCGATGTATGCGTTCGGCGGGGTGGCCGGGTCGGTCGGCGCGGACAATGCGGTGAGCGCCGGGCTGAACTATGAAGCGGGGCCGTTCGGTATCGGAGCGGCCTACACGAACGAGAAATACGGCCCCGCGCCAGGCGTGCCGTCCACCAGCGTGCGCAACTGGGGTGTCGGGATGCACTACGACTTCGGTGTCGTCACGGCGAATGCGCTGATGACCACCGTGCGCAATTCATTCAACGACGCCGGCGTGTGGATGGCCGAAGCGGGCGGGTTGTGGCACGTCAGGCCGGATGTCGTGCTGGGCGCGAAGTACATGTACATGAAGGGCAATGAAGCGGTGAACAACAATCACGCGCACCAGGTCACCGTGGCGCTTCAGTACCTGTTCTCGAAGCGGACGATGGTGTATGTGTCGGCGGACTACCAGCGCGCGAACAACGGTGCGAACGCGCAGGTCAATGGCGTGCTGGATCCGAACGGGGCATCGAGTTCCGCGAGCCAGACGGTGGCGCGGGTGGGGTTGCATACGGTGTTTTGACGGGGCGTGACGCCCGTTCCTCAAGCGCGCAGGGCGGCCGATGCTCGCCCTGCGTCGATATTCCCCGTCACCGATATGCGCCGCAGGGTTGGCAGCGCGGCGATATTTTCCTGGTAAGTGAGCGGTAAGTCGACTGGTCCTACAGTAGCCCCCGTTTCGATCGTCGACTCCAGGAAAATGATTGTGAAAAGAGCCTTCCGCCGCGAACGTCCGTTACTGCTGCTTGCCGCTTCATTCGCATTTGCGTCTGCTTCCGCCTGGGCGGACGAGGGCATGATCCCGCCCGATGCCGATAATTCGGGGCTGACCATCCTCAACAACGCGACCAATGTGACGCATTGGGGATTGGGTGCCGGCGTCGGCTTCGCGCCGTCGACCTACAAGGGCGACAGCACCCGCGTGCTGCCGTTTCCGCTGGTCTATTTCGACAACAAATGGGTACAGGTCATCGGTACCACCGCCGATCTGAAAATCGGGAGCTGGAGTGGCGTCAGTGTCGCGCTTCGCGGCCAGTTCTCGCTTTTCGACGGATACAAGGGTTCGGATGCCCCGATCCTGAACGGCATGGAAAATCGCAAGGGCGCACTCTGGTACGGACCTGCACTGTCATGGGGCACCGGGTTCGGTACGTTGTCCGGCACCTTCCTGTTCGGCGGAAACAAGGGCGAGCGCGCGAAAATCGGCTTCGAGAAGGCATTCGCATTCGGCCAGTTCTCGATCACGCCGCATGTCGGCGCGGAATGGCTGAGCGACAAATACGTCGACTACTATTACGGCGTGCGACCATCGGAGGCGCGTGCGGGACGTGCCGCCTACAGCGCCGGTTCGACGGTGAACGTGTCGGCCGGCACGCGTATCGACTATCGGCCGACGAAGCAGCAGACGATATTTCTGGACGTCGGCGTGTCGCGTCTCGGCGACGCCATCACCGACAGTCCGATCGTCGGAAGACGGTTCGTTCCCGAAGCAAGAGTGGGCTACATGTACAGGTTCAAGTGAGAGCGGCGATGCCGAGAGTTGCGATTGTCGAGGATCATGAGCGCCTTGCCGACATGTTGAGCCAGGCGCTGGCCGCAGCGGGAATCGAATCCGACCGGTTCGGCAATGTCCGTGAAGCTGCCTATGGTGTCGACCGGGCAGACTACGCACTGCTGATCATCGACCGCGGATTGCCCGACGGCGATGGCCTGGCGTTCTTGCGGACGCTGCGCGCGGCGGGGCGCATGATGCCTTGCCTGATGCTGACCGCACGCGATGCGTTGCATGACCGCATCGACGGACTCGAAAGCGGGGCCGACGACTATGTGACCAAGCCGTTCGAAATGAGCGAACTCGTTGCCCGTGTACGCACGCTGATGCGGCGCCCGGCGCTGCTGACGACGCTCGTCGCATCG
The DNA here is from genome assembly GCF_004343765.1 of Burkholderia sp. SRS-25. NCBI lineage: Bacteria > Pseudomonadati > Pseudomonadota > Betaproteobacteria > Burkholderiales > Burkholderiaceae > Burkholderia > Burkholderia sp. SRS-25. The sequence continues at coordinate 256,432 of NZ_PTXM01000015.1, read as the reverse complement.
TTCGCGGATGTGACGGTCGACCCGCCACAGCGCGCGATGTGCTGTGGCGACCGGACGATACCGCTTGCGCCGGCCGAGTTGCAGGTCATGCTGTGCCTGATGGAAGCCGCGGGCCGGACGGTACGGCATTCGATACTCGAGCATGCCGCGTGGGGGCTCGGGGAAGCGGTCACGCCGAACGCGCTCAAGGTGACCGTGCATCGCTTGCGCAAGAAGCTGGCGGCGATCGGCGCAACGATGCGGCTGACCAATATTCGCGGTGCCGGTTTCGCGCTGCGGGACGCATGACGCTTCGTCGCGTCTTGCTCGTTTCCGCTTCAGCTTCAGGGTAAGAAAGCGACCATGTTCCATCATTGGATTCGACGCCTGTCGACGCGTCTTTGGATGACCAACGTCGTTGCGTTCGCCATCAGCCTGGCGCTGCTGTCTGCGCTCGCCGTGTATGCCCTCGATCGCTATCCGGAGTTCCTGGGGCGGCGACAGCAGATGGAGATCGTCCGTCACGTCGTGACCGGATTGAACTTCGACGACGCCGGGCGTCCGGTATCCGTGCAATTGGGCGGGCGCCCGGCGCTGATGTTCCGGCTCTTGTCGACCGAGGTGAAGTATCGCGTGCTCGATTCGACGGGGCGGTTGTGGCTGGCGTCGACGCCTTCGAACGGGGGCCGGCCGTGGCTGACGGAAGACCTCGCGAAGGCGGCTGGCAAGGTGGTGTCCGCCACGATCGATGGCAACGTATACGCCGTCGCCACACGACGCATGTCGAAAGGAGGCGTCGATTATTACGTGCAGGTTGCGCAAAGCAGGCAGCTGATGGACGCGCTTGTGGTGTCGAAGATCGAGCCGATCCCGAAGACCGTCGGCTATGTGCTGCTCATCGCGACCGTCATCTTCGGGCTGACGCTTCCACTGACGATCAGCCACGTGTTGAAGCCGTTGCGGGAGGTATCGCGTGCCGCGAGCGGAATCGAGCCGCGCAACCTGACGACGCGACTGTCGTCGGACGGGATTCCGAGCGAGATCAAGCCGCTGATCGATGCGTTCAACGATGCGTTGACGCGACTCGAGAATGGCTTTGCCGTTCAGCAGCGGTTTCTGGCCGACGCCGCGCATGAGTTGCAGACACCGCTCACGCTGGTCAGAGGCCAGATCGAGCTGCAGCCCGACATCCGGCACAAGGCGCTTCTGCTTCGCGAGATCGACCTGATGGCTCGGCAGGTCAAGCAGTTGCTGCACCTGGCTGAAGTCAGCGAAGCGCAAAACTTCAGCTTCGACGACGTGAACAGTGCCGAAGTCGCACGGGACGCCGTGGGCTTGCTGGCCGGCAAGGCCGATGCGAAGCAGGTGAAGCTCCATATCGAAGCGCGCGACTCCGCGTCACCCATCCGGGCCGATGGCGGGGCGCTCTTCATCCTGCTCAAGAACATTCTCGAGAACGCGATCAACGCATCGCCCGCGGCCGGCGTGGTCGTGCTGACCGTACTCGATACGGCGATTCATGTCGACGACGAGGGGCCGGGCATTCAGCGGGAGCATGTCCCGCTGCTCTTCGACCGGTATTGGCGCGCGCCGGATTCACGGTATGACGGTGCCGGCCTCGGGCTGGCAATCTGCAAGGAGATTGCCGTGGCCCATCAGTGGAAATTGACGGTTGATGTGCTGGCCACGGGGACACGATTCAGCGTGTGGTTTTAGTCCGAGCGGTTGTCGTGCCGGGCCGGGGTGCCACCGGACAAGGGCCGGGCCGAAGCTTCCGCCCGGTCGAAGGGGGGCTTTCCCCGGGGGCCCTTGTTCGACGTTTGTTTTTCGGTATAATGAATTCACGTTCGGAATGTCGAACGTAAGGAATCAAGCATCCAGAGTCGGATTCTCCGACGCCAACCTGCCCTCCCGGGCAAGGTGGACGCCTCCAAGGCGATGCGGCCGATTTACGGCAACGAAACGGGAGCAGCATGGCTGGCACCGGTTCGATAACCACTCATCCGGAGCAACCATGCGTCAAGCTACCTCTGCCTCCTGTCCGACAGTCTGTGAAGACTGGTCACACTTCCTTCCCGGTTTCACGCTGACGCATACGGTTCATCTCGTGTCGCGACGGAATCCGGGCATCGTCTCGACCGCGGCTGCCGTGCTCGAAGGTGAAACCGCCACGGTCGATCGTTGGGCCATCACCCGCTGCGGTGACGTTCTCGAGCAAAAGATCGTTCTGGGGGAAATGACGGAAGGGCAAGCGGTTCGACTGCGCGAACGACTGGCTGCGCTCGAGGGCGTACTGCGCACGAGGGTGGAGCATCACTTCGTGCGGGGCGGGTCGGCCGCCTCCTGAAATTCACCCGGGAACGACCGTCAGACGATGGATTCTCGTCGTCGCCGTATCGGCCGAAGCGGGCGGGCGACGATCCCCCCTTGTCAAAGATAGGACCAGATCAAACCGGCAGCGCCAGATCGGCTGACTCCGTTCGGCCATTTCAAGCTGTGCGCTCGTATCCCCAATGCCGCCGGCTGAATCGCGCCTGGCGTTCCTCCGCATGCACGCAACCAGAAAAACTTGACAATGAGAGCACATGCTCCTATCTTTGCCTTAAGGGAGCATATGCTCTCACTTTCGAACGGAGCGAAGCGATGAACGAAGCCGAGATTCTTGTGAGTGGTGCCACCGGACGGACCGGAGGTTTTGCCATTGACGAACTGCTGAAGATGGGCAAACGCGTGCGGGCCTATGTGCGCACGGATGACGACCGGGCGGCCGCGCTGAGGCGGCGCGGTGTCGATATCGCGGTGGGGGACTTCACCGACATCGACGCAATCCGCGCAGCGATGGAAGGCATCCGGTCAGCCTATTTCCTTCATCCGATCGCGCCGGGAATCATCGGGGCAGCGGCCTATTTCGCGCAGGCCGCAAAGGAAGCGGGCGTCTCTGCGATCGTCAACATGTCGCAGATTTCCGCACGCCGGGAATCGGCGAGCCACGCAGCACAGGATCATTGGGTATCCGAACGGGTCTTTGATTGGTCGGGTGTCGCGACGACGCATTTGCGCCCCACCTTCTTCGCCGACTGGCTCGTCTATCCGCATTTTGCAAAGGAAATCCGGGCCACGGGGAAGATCGAATTTCCGTTCGGCAACGGCCGTCACGCGCCGATCGCCTCAGACGATCAGGGGCGCGTCATCGCGCATCTCCTCGCCAACCCCGCAGGCCACGAGGGCAAGATCTACACGCTCCACGGCCCCGTCGAGATGAACCACGTCGAGATCGCAGCCGCGATGAGCGAGGTTCTCGGCACCCGGATCGAATATGCGCCGACTTCCATCGAGGCATTCCGAATCAAGATGGAAACCCTTTACAAGTTTCCGCCGTTCCTCACGCAGCATCTGGTCGAAGTCGCGCAGAACTACCGCGACGGCATTTTCTCGGGCACCAACGATGTCGTCGAGACAATCACCGGCACGCCGCCGCTGTCCGTCCAGGCGTTCGTCGCCAGGAATCGGTCCGCATTCGCGTGAACCCATTCTTAGAACGAAGCGAGGTTTGAACATGTCACTCACTCAAGACGAGCGTCACCCGTTTCTCGACGATCTGACGGCTGACGCGGAACTGATCAGCTCGGTGTTGCGTGGTCCCGTCACCGGACGCGACGACATCCGGCTCGCCGTCGACGCCGTCGGAACCTTCTACGCGTCCCAGACGCCCACGTTTCTTCAAACCGTCGGCTCGCGGCTTTTTCTGGAATACGAGGCTGTCCTGACGAGCGGCGAGAAGTTGAGCGCGGTCGTTGTCGTCGATCGCAACGCCGACGGATCGGTGCCGCGCGTCAGCGTGCGGATGAGCCCGCTTGGCGCCGTACTGACGCTCGCCACCCATCTGCGGGGGGCGCTCTCGAAGCAGTTGCCGGAAAACGTCTTTCTTTGAACCGAGCACGCGCAGGCCGGCGGCGGGAGTCGACTCGCACCAGGCAAGCGGCTTTTGAAACAGGAGCATGTGATGGATATCAAGAACGCCACCGTCTTCATCACCGGTGCCAATCGCGGCCTGGGTCTGGCTTTTGCGCGAGAGGCACGTCGTCGCGGGGCGGCGAAAGTCTATGCGGGCATGCGCAATACGAGCGGTTTCGACGAGCCGGGCGTTGTGCCGGTCAGGATCGATGTCACGGATCCGGCGTCGATCGCCGAGGCCGCGAAACTGGCGGCCGATACGACGCTGCTGGTCAACAACGCGGGGATTGCCGCGCTGATCGACGGGCCTCTGGCGGCCGACATGGAAGCGCAATCCGCCCGCATGTTCGATACGAACTACTACGGCGTGGTGCGCGTCACACAGGCCTTCGAGCCGATCCTGGCGGCCCGGCCGCATGCCGCCATCATCAACGTGCTGTCCGACATCGTGTGGCTTCCGCGACCCTATCTGGCGCCGTATGCTGCGTCGAAGGCCGCCGCGTGGAGTTACACGAACCAGCTTCGCCTGTCTCTGCACGAGCGTGGCATCCAGGTTCTCGGCCTGCACGTCGGGTTCGTGGATACCGACCTGACCCACGGCATCGACGTGCCCAAAGCCAGCCCGGAGGACGTCGTGCGACAGACCTACGACGCGCTCGCCCTCGGCAAGAGCGAGGTGATGGCCGACAAGGGGACCGCATTGCTGAAGAGTACGCTTGCGGCCGAGATACCCGGCTACATCACGCCGCCGGCAGGGCTTTGAACGCCGCAGATGATACGGGGCGGGCACGGCAGCGAGACATGCGGTGCGCGGATCGCCGTACGCCACCGCTGCCGGCTTTCATCGAAAGATACCGCTGCACCTTCGCGTGACGTACGCTTGGCGTTTGCGCGATCAACCGAAACCAGGAGTAGAACAGATGTTGCCGGTCAACCAGCCGCTTGGAATCGATCAATGCAACTGCTTCGCCGTACGGAAAGCGAGCAGGCAGATCTCCAGGCTCTACGATAGCCATCTCGAGCCCGCGGGCCTGCGCATCACGCAATTTCTTACGCTGGCTGCCCTGAGCGAGGTGGGAAGTACCCCGGTCAACGCCCTTGCCGAACGGCTCGATATCGAACGAACGGCGATGGGGAAAATGGTTGGCTTCCTGGAACGCGACGGCTTCGTCACGATCAAGCCGTCGCCCACGGACGGCCGAAGCCGCCTGATCGAGCTCACCGAGGAAGGGCGGCGCCTGCACGAAAGGGCGGCCCCGCTCTGGCAGGAGGCGCAACGGGAGTTCGAGCAACTGAACGGGGCAGGCAACGTGACGGCGTTGCGGGAGGGGCTTAGAGGCGTGGTCGTCGGCGACGTGTCGCTTGGGTCGTCAGAGGGCTGAGCCTGCAGCCCGTGCGCGCTGGATGGCACGGCGCCGACGGAATACAGGCGGCAGGATCGGCAGGTGTGAGGTTGCGGTTTCGCGACGGGCAGGTGAATGTCACTGCCCCGCCCGTCGCGCCGCTGCTCGCTTGTCGTGGATTGTTGTAGTCTGGGCAATACGATAGTGTGGTGCACCGGCCTGCCGCCGAACTGACAATGAACCTATGATGTGTCGCGCAGGCGATCGGTGAACCCGGACGGTTGGACCGTTACCGATCGTTCGATCCTGCCGATCTCATCGTCAACCGATCCGCCAGAAAATCAGGAGTGTGTCGTGCTTCACCGGAGATCCATGCTGGGCTGTCGGAGTGTCGCGTGCGTTGTTGCCGTGGCGATCATGCTGGCCCCGGTCGCGACGCGTGCGGCGGCCGACAATGTCAACGAAACGGCGAGCGTCGCGCCTGCCGTTTCGGCCAACACGTCGCCCACGCGGCCGATCGTCGGCGACGATCCGGTTGCGATTCGGGAAGCACTGGAGAAGTTGCACGTCAAAGGCGCGTCCCCGTCCCTGAGCGAGCGCGTCCGCAACCTGATCCCCGGTGTGGCCGACAAGCATGGCCAGGACGCCGAGCTGGCCGCGGTCAACCTGGATCGTGAGGTCACTTTCCTGGTGCCGGTGTCGTACGGGTTGCGATATCAGTCGCAGAAGCATCTGTTGAAGGTGAACGTCGACCTGGTCGACCCCGACGGCGAAGGCCGGACAGGCATCCTGCTCAGGAAGGTCATCACCGGGCCGCGAGGGCGAGGGCTCGTGATCGCACCCGAGGCGAAGGCAAAAGGCTATATCCAGCAGATCGACATCATCGAGCTCGATCCCGGAAAAGGCAGGAAGTCCACCGTGCGCGGCAGTGTGAGGCTGTCACCCGCTGCGTACGCGCAAGCGCAGGGCGGGTTCGCGTTCGCGCTTTCCGGGCGCCTGATCCGGCCGTACCTGACCGAACACGTCGAGCACGCCGAGCCGAACAACGACGAGCCGACTGATATCACGACGAGGACATCGAGGTTGCACCTGGATGTCGAATCCATTTCGCTCGTGAGCCGGGCGAGTGGTGTGGTGTTGTTGAAGAAGCTGAGTTTCTCGAAGTAGCGGGTTTCTTGTGCGGGTCTTTGGGCGGGAAAGGGGTGCCGGCCATTGACTGGCTCGCCGGCGGCGAGCTGGTCGATCTCGCGGAACTGGCTCATGCCCGCTCGGGGATCTCGATCGGGCTCGTTTGACGTGTGGTATCCGCAAGCTGGCGGGGAAGATTCGGGCGGAGCATCGTCGCGGGTGACGCCGAGGCACACGGCGGCGGCGCTACGTCAGGCCGGATCGTGCTGCTGCGGAAACAGGGCGACGTCAACCTGACCGTTGCTCGGCTGCGATGCGGGCAAGTCATTTCGGAACACTTCTCGTGCTGTGCGCCGTCAAGCCCAAACCGATTCATCGATTCGGAGCCCCTCACTCCACCGTCACCGACTTCGCCAGATTCCTTGGCTTATCGATATCCGTCCCCCGCGCCAGCGCAGCGTAATACGCGAGCAGTTGCATCGGCACCGTATGCAGAATCGGCGAAAGCGGCCCGTAGTACTCGTTGAGTCGAATGACCTCGATCCCTTCACTCGGCACCAACCCACAGTCCACATCCGCAAACACGAACAGCCGCCCATTCCGCGCACTGACCTCATGCATGTTCGACCGGAGCTTTTCAAGCAGCATGTCATTGGGCGCAACCGCAATCACCGGCATTTCGTTGCTCACCAGCGCCAGCGGCCCATGCTTCAGCTCTCCGGCAGGATAAGCCTCCGCGTGAATATACGAAATCTCCTTCATCTTCAGCGCGCCTTCCAGCGCGATCGGATAATGCATCCCGCGTCCGAGAAACAGCATGTTGTCGCGTCGTGCGAGCAGTTCCGACCAAGCCATGATCTGCGGCTCGAGCGCGAGCACTTTCGACATCGCATCGGGCAGATGCCGCAGCGCACGCAGATGCTCCTTCTCCTCGCCGTCGCTTAACCGCCCGCGCACCTGCGCCAGCGACAACGTCAGCAGAAACAACGCCACGAGCTGCGTCGTAAAAGCCTTCGTCGAAGCCACCCCGATCTCGATCCCCGCACGCGTCACGAATTGCAGCGCACATTCCCGCATCAACGCGCTCGTCGCGACATTGCAGATCGCGAGCGTATGCATCATTCCAACGCTCTTCGCGACATGCACCGCACCAAGCACATCCGCCGTCTCGCCGCTCTGCGACACCGCGACAACCAACGTCCGCGGATTCGGCACGCTATCGCGATACCGAAACTCGCTGGCGATTTCCACGCTGGCCGGCAGCTTCGCGATGCTCTCGATCCAGTACTTCGCGGTGAGCGCCGCGTGATAGCTGCCGCCGCAGGCGAGCAACAACACCGAATCGACGTCGTTGAAAACCCGCCACGCACCATCGCCAAACAACTCAGGCATGATCGAAGACACATCGAGCAACGTATCGGCCACCGCCTGCGGCTGCTCGAAGATTTCCTTCTGCATGTAGTAGCGATACGATCCGAGATCGGCTGCCCCGCTATGCGCGGCGACCCGTTGCACGACGCGCTCGACACGCTGGCCGGCCGCATCGACGATCCAGTAGCGATGCAGCTGGATATCGGCAACATCACCGTTCTCGAGGTAAGCGATGCGGTCGGTAATGCCCGACAGCGCAATCGCATCCGACGCCAGAAAATTCTCGCCTTCACCGACGCCGACCACGAGCGGCATGCCATCACGCGCACCGACGATCCGGTGCGGCTCGTCACGGCACATCACCGCGATCGCATAGCTGCCACGCAGTCGCGCGACCGCGCGCCGGACCGCATCGAACAGGTCGCCGTCGTAAAGATGATCGATCAGGTGCGCGATCGCCTCGCTGTCGGTCTGGCTCGCGAACACGTAGCCATGCGCCTGCAATTCCGCGCGCAGTTGATCGCAGTTCTCGATGATCCCGTTATGCGACAGCGCGATGCGCGAATTGGCGTCGCTCGGCGAGAAGTGCGGATGCGCGTTGAGCGTGACGGGCGCGCCGTGCGTGGCCCAGCGCGTGTGCGCGATGCCGGTGTAGCCCGACAGCGCCTGTTCGGCGATCTCGCACTGCAGGTTGGCCGCGCGGTCGACGCTGCGGGCGCGCGCCAGCGCCCGGTCGCGATAGACCACGACGCCGCACGAATCGTAGCCGCGGTATTCGAGCCGCTTCAGGCCGTCGACCAGGTTCGGCAGGATGTCCCGCTGGGCGACCGCCCCGACAATTCCACACATATCGCGCTCCGTAAATGTCCTGTCTGGATCAGTGAGAGCGATGGTAGGGGGAGTCAAATGGAATTAAATTTCAAAATTCAATCGCAAATGAAATGAACGGCAGATCGTCTATCATGTTGAAATTAAATTTCACGCCCTGACCCGAAGGAGCCGCCGATGGCCGGCATCACCCTCGACGATCTCGACCTGCGCATCCTGGCGATCCTGCAGGACGACGCGTCGGTGTCGAACCTGCAACTGGCCGAGCGCGCGCTGTCGTCGCCGCCCACCTGCATGCGCCGCGTGCGCCGGCTGACGGAGGCCGGCGTGATCCGCAGGCAGGTTGCGGTGCTCGACCCGGTGGCGATCGGCACGGCCGTCACCGCGCTGATCGAGATCAGCCTCGACCGGCAGACAGCCGAAGACTACGACGCATTCGAAGCGTACGTGTGCGCGGAGCCGGCCGTCACGCAGTGCTATCGGGTGTCGCCCGGGCCGGATTTCGTCGTGGTGGCCGATCTGGCCGACGTCGCCGAATACGACGAATTCGCGCGGAGGCTGTTCACCGGCGCATCGAACGTCCGCAACGTGCGGACGTTCTTCTCGACGCATCGCGCGAAGTTCGAAGCGAACGCGCGGGTCACGCATGCGATGCGCAAGCGCGCGTGAGGTGATCGCACCATCATTCGCCATGCGTTCGCGCATGCCTGCGCGACGTCACCACGTCACCACGTCACCACGTCATCACGTCATCACGTCATCACGTCATCACGTCATCACGCAGCAGCGTCAGCCGCGTCCACGAGTTGCAGCGGCTTGCCATACCCGAAGCAATGCGCGGGCTCCGGAAACACCCGCTGCCGCACGTCATGCGCGTACTGACGAATCGCATCGCGCATCACCGCATTTGCATCGGCATAGCGCTTCACGAAGCGCGGCGTGTACGCGTCGAATGCGCCGATCATGTCCTCGGTCACGAGCACCTGCCCGTCGCACGCGGGCGATGCGCCGATGCCGATCGTCGGGATCGTCAGCGTTTCGGTGATATGGCGCGCGAGCGCTTCGGCAGTGCCTTCGACGACGACGCTGAACGCACCGGCCTGTTCAGCCGAACACGCGGCATCGAACACCTGCGCGGCGGAACGCGGGTCCATCCCCTGCGCGCGGAAGCCGCCTGTCGCGTTGGCTTGCTGCGGCATGAGCCCGATGTGCGCCATCACCGGGATACCGCGCTCGGTGAGGAAGCGGATCGTGTCGCCCATCTCGCTGCCGCCTTCGAGCTTCACGCCCTGCGCGCCGGTTTCGGCGAGCAGGCGCGCGGCGGAGCGATACGCTTGCGCGGGCGATTCCTGGTACGTGGAAAACGGCAGGTCGACGACGACGCACGCCTGCGCGGCGCCGCGCACGACGGCCGCGCCGTGTGCAATCATCATGTCGAGCGTGACGCGCAGCGTATCGGGCATCCCGTACAGCACCATGCCGACTGAGTCGCCGACGATGATCACGTCGGCCACCTCGTCGACGAGCTTCGCCATCGGCGCGGAATACGCGGTCAGCGACACGAGGCTGCCGATGCCCTTGGTCGAACGGATCGCGGTGACGGTCTTGCGGGTGGTGCGGGTATGAGCGCTCATGAACGGAAGCCGTGTGAAAGAAGAGCCGCCACGGTAGCATCGCGCTCGTTCGTGCAATGACCTTCGGAGGACGTCTTATGTTGCTGGCGGGACAATCGGGTGACCCTTACGCGGTGCCGCCGATGGCGCGCCTGCCGAGGCCGCTGTACGTGCGTGCGTTCGGGATTCCCGGCAACGTGAGCATCGACGCGCACAGTCATCCGTGGGCGCAGCTGATGTATGCGACGAGCGGGGTGCTCGAGGTGTCCACGCCGTCGGGCCGGCACCTGTTGCCGCCGCACTATGCGATGTGGATTCCGCCGCACGTGCCGCATGCGGTGTCGACGCGCGATTGCGTCGCATTCCACAGCCTGTATCTCGATGCCGCGATCGCGCGCGACGACGTGCACGACGATTGCGCGATCCTCTGCATGACGCCGCTGCTGCGCGAGCTGGTGCTCGCCACGGCGGAGTTGCCGGTGAACTACGACGAGACGGGGCCGGACGGTGCGCTCGTCTGCCTGATCGCCGACCGGATCGCACGGATGCGGCAGGCGCCGCTGACGGTGCCGCTGCCGCGCGATCCGCGTCTGCTGAAAATCGCGCGTGCGTTGCATGCGTACCCCGGCGATACGCGCAATCTCGACGAATGGGGCCATCAGGTCGGCGCGACGCGACGCACGCTGTCGCGGCTGTTCCGGCAGGATACGGGGTTGTCGTTTACCGAATGGCGGCAGGCGGTGCGGCTGCTGGCGTCGCTGCCGCTGCTCGATGCCGGCGAGCCGATCGGCGCGGTGGCCGCGCAACTCGGCTACGACTCGACGTCGTCGTTCATCGCGTTGTTCCAGGCGAAATTCCAGGTGACGCCCGGCGCGTATGCGAAGCGTGAAGCGCGCCGGCCCGTGCTGAACGCGTAGCGCGGCCGCACACCGCCACTCAGAACGCGAGCGCCTGCTGCACCGGATGGTGGGCGCCGCGCTCGAACCCCGCGCCTTCGAGCGACAGCAGCGCGCGCTTGCGATCGATGCCACCCGCGTAGCCAGTCAGGCTGCCCGATGCGCCGACCACGCGATGGCACGGCACCATGATCGACACCGGGTTGCGGCCGACCGCACCGCCCACGGCGCGCGCGCCGCTCATCGGCAGCCCGACGCGCTCGGTGATGTCGCCGTACGTCACGAGTTCGCCGAACGGAATCGCGAGCAACTCCTTCCATACCCGTCGTTGAAACGCGGTGCCGCGCAAGTGAATCGGCACCGAGAACGTCTCGCGCATGCCGGTGAAGTACTCGGCGACTTCTTCCGCGACCTTGCGCGCGAGCGGCGACGTCGTGAGCGCATCCGCATCGGTCACGATCGCAACCGGCGGGAAGTATTTCTGGCCGACGAAGTAGAGGCCCGTCAGCGCATCGTCCTCGATGCGCACGGCGATGTCGCCCAGCGGGCTCGGAATCAGGTGAGCGGGAGTCATCGCAACACATCTCCATGGAGGCGCCACACGTGCAATGCGGCATACGCGCGCCACGGCGCCCAGCGCGCCGCATGCGGCGCGGATGATGGCACACGGGCGCGTTCGGTGCGCGCGGGAAGCCACGCATCGTCGGCCGGGAACGCATTCGGCCAGGCCATCGCGCGCATCGCGACGTACTGCACCGCATGCTCGTCGAAGCCGGGCAGCGCGCGCAATGCGTCAAGCGTCGTGTCGAGCGGCGCCATCGGTTCGAGTGAGAGCGTGCCGTCGTCGACTGCGCGGGCGAGCGACACGATCGCCCGTGCGGTGTCGCGTGCGATGCCGATCGTTTCAAGCGCCGAAGGCGGCAGGGCGGCCAGCGTCGCGGCGGAGGGCAGCGCGTGCGTGAGGCCCGGCGGCGCGCCTTCGATCGCTGTGCCGAAACGTTCGGCGATGCGTGCGAGCACCGGCGTGCCCGCATGCGTGGCCGCGAGCCGTTCGCCTGCAATCGCACGGATTGCGATCTCGACACCGTCGAACGCGCCGGGGACACGCAGGCCCGGCGAGCCGCTCGCGAGTTCGCCGAGATGCGCGTCGATCACGTCGGGGCGGCTGTCGAGATCGAACAGCCGGCGCACGCGCGCGAGCACGGCCGGTACGACCGGCGTCAACGACGGCGACACGGTGACGGCCAGCGCGAAGCGCTGCGGCACGTGCGCGACGGACAGCCAGCCGGCCACGCGCCCGTTGTCGGCTTGGGTGCGCCCGTCCCGGTTCGGTAATTCAACGACGCGCGCATAGCCCTGCGCATCGATCCGCTCGACACCGTCGATCTGCCGCTGCGAAAGAAAGCGCATCAGGTCGTCCCACGCGAACGGCGGACGATACGGCAGCGGAAACGTCATGTCGCCATCGGCCGATGCGCGGGCTCCTTTGCGCAGCCGCAGCGGATTGAGCCCGTAACGCTGCAGGAACAGGTCGTTGAAGCGCCGCACGCTGCCGAATCCGGCCGTGGACGCGACGACCGCCACCGGCAGCGCGCTATCGGTCAGCAGCCGCTTGGCCATCAGCAGCCGGTGCGTCTGCGCGAACTCGACCGGCGACACGCCGAACTGCGCGCCGAAGATCCGGCGCAGATGGCGTTCGGTCACGCCGACGCGCTGCGCGAGCGCATCGACGGAATGGGTGTTCAGGAAGCCGTCCTCGATCAGTGTGGCGGCTGCGTCGGCGAGCGTGCCCGACAGGTCGAGCAGCCCGTGGCCGGGCGCGAGCTCGGGGCGGCAGCGCATGCAGGGTCGAAAGCCGGCTTTCTCGGCGGCCGCGGCGCTCGGGTAGTAGCTGCAGTTCTGCGCTTTCGGCGGCTTCACCGGGCAGACGGGGCGGCAATACACACCGGTCGTCGCCACACCGACGAAGAACCAGCCGTCGAAGCGGCGGTTCCGCGAAAGCAGGGCGTCGTAGCAGGTGTCGGGATCGAGGCGCATGAGACGACTGTAAACCATCCCGCCCGCCGATTCTGGCTGGAATCGGACATGTGTCTCGGCAGCCATCCTCGCGCGCGCCGGTTGGGAAAATCCGGGAAAAACGGTTAATGCCATGTAGTGAAACAGTCGTCTCTTTTGCCGTGACCATTTTGAGATGACTCATCGAAATCCCCGACTGACAGGGCGCCGGCGCACGCCCTATCCTTTGAAAAACGTTTTCCAGATTGATCGGCGGAATCGGCCGTGCGCGACAGGCGCGCCGCCGTCCGCCCCGGCGCCGGTCGCCGGTCAACGAACATCGTGCGGCGCGACGGGCGCGGCCGCGCATCGGAGACATTCATGCAATCTGCCGTCGTCGGCGCCGTGCGCGCGGCCGCCAGCCGCTACCGCTGGACTGTCTGTGCGCTGCTGTTTTTCGCGACCGTCATCAACTACATGGATCGGCAGATCCTCGGCCTGCTCGCGCCGATGCTCCAGCACGACATCGGCTGGAGCCAGGTGCAGTACGGCCGCATCGTGATGGCGTTTTCCGCGTTCTATGCGCTGGGCCTGCTCGGCTTCGGGCGCATCGTCGACCGGCTCGGCACGCGCATCTCGTATGCGCTGGCGATGCTGGTGTGGAGCATCGCCGCGATGCTGCACGCGGCAGTGGGTTCGGTGATGGGCTTCGCGTTCGTGCGCGCGCTGCTCGGGATCGGCGAGGGCGGCAACTTCCCGGCCGCGATCAAGACGACGGCCGAATGGTTCCCGCGCCGCGAACGCGCGCTCGCCACCGGCATCTTCAACTCGGGCGCGAACATCGGGGCGGTGTTCGCGCCGGCGATCATCCCGGCGATTGCGGTGGCCTACGGCTGGCGCGCGGCGTTCGTGATCGTCGGCGCGATCGGCCTCGTGTGGCTCGCGGTGTGGCTCGTGCTCTATCGCCAGGCCGATACGCGCGCACTCGCCGCGGAGTACGACGAGCCGCGCGACGAAGCCGAAGCGCTCGACGCGGCGAACGCGAACGCCGGCGCGCCGCGCTGGGGCGAACTGATCCGCAAGCGCGAGACGTGGGCGTTCCTGATCGGCAAGTTCCTGACCGACCCGGTGTGGTGGTTCTACCTGTTCTGGCTGCCGAAGTGGCTCAACGAATCGCGCGGGATGGACATGCAGCACATCGGCCTGCCGCTCGTCTGCATCTATGCGCTGACGACGGTCGGCAGCATCGGCGGCGGCTGGCTGTCGTCGATGCTGCTGCGCGCGGGCTGGAGCGTGAACGGCGCGCGCAAGACGGCGATGCTGATCTGCGCATGTTGCGTGCTGCCGATCGCGTTCGTGTCGCAGGTGCAGAGCCTGTGGGCCGCGGTGCTGATCGTCGGCCTCGCCGCCGCCGCGCACCAGGGCTGGTCGGCGAACCTGTTCACGACGGCGTCCGACCTGTTCCCGCGCCGCGCGGTCGCATCGGTGGTCGGCATCGGCGGTATGGCCGGCTCGATCGGCGGCGTGCTGTTCTCGGAAGTGATCGGCCAGGTGCTGCAGCGCACGGGGCACTACTGGGTGCTGTTCGCGATCGGTGCGTCGGCTTACCTGATCGCGTTGGGCGTGATGCACATGCTCACGCCGAAGATGAAGCCTGCGCAGCTCGACGCGTAACCGCGTAACCGTGTAATCGCACGTCCGCAAACGAACGCGCCGCCCTTGGGCGGCGCGTTTTCGTTTGAAGGCTTGAAGCGGGGAACTCAGCCGACCGCGGCCGTCGATGCGCGCATGATCAGCCGCGGCTCGAACGTCGAATAGCTCGCATCGGTGCGTCCGGCGAGCGCGTCGATCAGCTTCTGCATCGCGAGTTCGCCCATGTTCTCGCTCTGGATGTCGACGGTGGTCAGCGCGGGCGCCGCGTATTCGCCGTACGGCACGTTGTCGATGCCCGCGACCGACACATCCTGCGGCAGCCGGAAACCGAGCGATGCGGCTTCCTTCATGAAGCCGAGCGCGATCAGGTCGTTGTAGCAGATCACGGCCTGCGGGCGCTGCGGCCCGAGCATCACGCGCGAACACGCACGCTCGCCGGCCTCGGCGGTCGGCGCATGCGCGTCGTGCACGTCGAGCGTGAGCCCGGCTTCCGCGAGACAGTCGCGCGCGCCCTGGATCCGCTCGTCGTTCACGCGTGCGGTGCCGAAGCCGAGATACGCGATGCGCGTATGGCCGAGATTGAGCAGGTGGCGCGCGAGCATGTAGGTCGACAGCCGGTTGTCGATGCCGACGCTCGGAATCGGCAGGCCGGGGCTGCGCCGCAGCAGCACGAGCGGCTTGTTGAGATCGAGCATCCAGCCGGCTTCCTCATCGGGCATCCGCGTGCTGACGATCAGCCCGTCGACGCGCTGCGCGAGCGCCTCGATCAGCGAGCGTTCGCGCGCCTGGTTCTCTTCGGTATCGACGAGCAGCAGCGTGTAGTCGTGCTGCAGCGCGACGCGGTTCGCGCCTTTCACCACGTTCGTGAAGTGCGGGTTGCTGATGTCGAGGATCACGAGGCCGATCGTGCGCGTGCGGCCGGTGATCATCGAGCGCGCGAGCGGGTTCGAACGGTAGCCGAGCCGGTCGATCGCCTCCTTGAGCCGTGCCTCGACGGTCGGCGAGAAGCGCTGCGTGCCGTTCACGTACTTCGATACCGTCGCGACCGACACGCCGGCTTCCGCCGCCACGTCGCGGATCGTCGGGGAAACTTTTTTCATTCGAAGGGTAACGTTTTCGTTCGATAACGCCGGATTGTGGCAGAAAAAGGGCACGCGCGGCCGCGCGCCGATATCGGGAAAGTGCGGATGGCTGCGAACAGGTTCGACCATTGACGTTCAGCGGTGCGCCAACGTATAGTTGGAAAACGTTTTCCGATTCAGTCAGATTTCAGATCCCAGGAGATTCGATGAACGCCTCATCCACCGGCGCGCGCAAACCGTTCGGGCGCCTGCTGCTGACGGGCGCGGCCGGCAACCTCGGCCGCCAGTTGCGCGGCGCGCTCGCCGACTGGGCCGACGTCGTGCGCGTCAGCGACATCGCGACGCTCGGCGACGTGGCCGCGCATGAAGAAACCCGCGTCGTCGACCTGGCCGACCGAGCCGCGGTGATGCAGCTCGTCGACGGCGTGGACGCGATCGTCCACCTCGGCGGCATTTCGGTCGATGCGCCGTTCGACGATCTCGTCGGCGCGAACATCACCGGCACGTACAACCTGTACGAAGCCGCGCGCAAGCACGGCGTGAAGCGCATCGTGTTCGCGAGTTCGAACCATGCGATCGGCTTCCATCCGGTCACGGAAGTGCTCGACGCCGATGCGCCGCTGCGCCCCGACAGCCTGTACGGCGTGACGAAGTGCTTCGGCGAATCACTGTCGCGCTACTACTTCGACCGCTTCGGGATCGAAACCGTGTGCCTGCGGATCGGCTCGTCGTTCGAAGTGCCAAAGAATCCGCGCATGCTCGTGACGTTCCTCAGCTATCGCGACTTCATCGAGCTGGTGCGCTGCTCGCTGCTGACCAACCGCGTCGGGCACGCGATCGTCTATGGCGCATCGGACAACCCGGTGAAGTGGTGGGACAACACGAAGGCCGGCTTCCTCGGCTTCCGACCGCGCGACAGCTCCGAGCAGTTCGCCGGGCTGTTCCCGGTGACGGCGCCGACCGCAGACCACGACGATCCCGCGCAGCGGTTCCAGGGCGGCGGGTTCGTCGTCGGCGAGCCGATGGAGCGCAAGGCGTCGTAAGCGTCGCCGGCGTCGCGGCTCAGCGCAGGATGTCGGTCGCCTTGTGCCGCGCGTCGACGCCGTCGATCAGGATCAGCGGGCCGCTCGCGTGCCGCGCGCGCAGCGGCTGGATCTGCCGGTACGCATCCGATTCGTACCACGCGCGCGCCGCGTCCAGATCCGGAAACGCGATCGCGATCAGGTCGCCGCGCCACACGCCTTCACGTACCTCCGGCCGCGCGCCGTGAATCACGAAATGACCGTCGTACGGCGCGAGCGTGCCGTCGATGCGTTCGAGGTATTCGACGATGTCGTTGCACATCTCGACGTCGTGCAGGTGGGCGATGGCGTAGGCGGTCATGGCAGGCTCCTTGGCGTGATGCGGTTCGTGTGTCGATGGAGCCATGATCGCGGCGCGGGTGATGCGCGTCGATTACCTGTGACGTAAGCAAATCTGGGCGGCTGCGGAAGGGCGCCAGCGCCAGTGCGTGCCGGCGGGCGCACCGATCGTGCAGCACGGCAGCGCCCTGTGTATCGCTTGCCCGCACGCATCGTCAGCCAGTGCAGCCGTGCAACCGTCCAGCCGCGGCGCCGTCAATGCGTCTTGCTGCAAGCCGGATCGGTGCCTCGCCGCTCGGCCGAATCACACCAGTAATCCGGCCGCCACGCTTCGAACGTGACCGCTTTCGCCGCATTGGCGCGCGTGACGCGCACCGGGTCGGCTTTCAACACATCGCCGTTCGGGTCGTCGTTGAAGCGCCAGTTCCGGAACACCTCGCGATGGAATACCCACGTGCGATGCGCATTGTCGTAGCGAAACGTGACACGGTCGCGCCAGTGGTCATGGCCTGCGAATACGCCCTGTTCGACCGTGAACGTGCGCGGTTCGATCGTGAGCGCGTTGTCGGCGACGCCATCGAGATACGGGTCGCCCATCCCGCCTTCGTCGGCCTTCATGATCACGGTGTCGTTGCGCGCCGCGAGCCGGTAGTGCCCGTCCTTGCCCGGCAGGAAGATCATCAGCGGACGCAGCGACGCCTTGCGCGTCGAGTCGTCGGGCTGATGCGCGACGACGACATAGCCGATATGGGGGCTGTCGGTCAGTCGCCCTGACGCGGCATCCATCGCTTCGTAGCCGGCGGGCAACTGCGCGACGATGTCGTCCGGAAGGTCGGGGGCGTCGGGGCACGCGAACGACGCAGGCGTATCGGCGCACGTCCTGGCGCAAGCGCTGCCGATGCCGAACGTCAGCAGCGCGGCGAGGAGGAATCCTTTGATACGGGGGATCGTCATTCGGATCGGGTCTTGAAGTCGCGTTGCGGAAGCCGGCGCACACGCGTCGACCCGTCTCGCCGCCGCGCGGATTGATGGTTTTTCAGGTGCCGCAGTGTAACCACTCATGCGCGCTTGCGTGTCGGCCGCGGGACCGGCACGGGCGCCGGTGCGGACGCCGGCGCTTCGTCGGCCTGCGCGCACAGCCGGTCGAGCATCCGTTGCGCGGTTTCCGCGCAATCCTCGCCCGCCGGCTTGTTCTCGATCTCGTCGATCAGCACCTGCAGATGTTGCCGGTTCTGCGCGAGACGCTGTTCGAGCAGCACGATTTCGTCGACCTTGTTCCGCAGCGCCACCAGCAGCTCGTCATGCGGCCACGCGCCGAGATCGGGCGGCAGCACCGCGCGGATCTCGTCGAGCGCGAAGCCCGCGCGCTGCGCGCGGTCGATGATCGCGAGCCGTGTCAACGCTTCCGACCCGTATTCCCGATAGCCGTTCGCCTGCCGACGGGCCGGTTCGAGCAGCCCGCTCGCTTCGTAGAAGCGGATGCGGGACGCCGCGAGGCCGCTCGCCTTCGCCAGTTCGCCGATTTTCATGCTGCGCTCCAAGAGGGGCTTGACCTTAAAGTTGACTTTAAAGTTATCGTTGGGCATCGTCAATCGAGGGTGCCCTCCATGAACCTGTTTACACCGCTGACACTGCCCAACGGGGCGGTGATTCCGAACCGTCTGGCCAAGGCCGCGATGGAAGAGAACATGGCCGATGCGAACCACGCACCGTCCGACGCGTTGCTGCGCCTGTACCAGGCGTGGGCCGACGGCCAGGTCGGCCTGATCCTGACCGGCAACGTGATGGTGGACGGCCGCGCGATGACGGGGCCGAACGGCGTCGTGCTCGAGAGCGATGCGCATCTCGAGCGCTTTCGCCGCTGGGCGCAGGTGGCGCGCTCGGGCGGCGCGCACGTGTGGATGCAGATCAATCACCCGGGGCGCCAGATGCAGGCGGCGCTCGGCCAGACGACGTTCGCGCCGTCGGCCGTGCCGCTCGCGCTCGGTGCGCTGTCGAAGCAGTTCCCGGTGCCGAAGGAAATGACGCAGGCCGATATCGCCGACGTGCAGCGGCGCTTCGTGCGCGCCGCGCAACTCGCGGAGCAGAGCGGCTTCACCGGCGTGGAGATTCACGCGGCGCACGGCTATCTGCTGAGCCAGTTCCTGTCGCCGCTGACGAACCGCCGGCAGGATCAGTGGGGCGGCAGCATCGAGAATCGCGCGCGCCTGCTGCTCGACATCGTGCGGGACGTGCGCGCGACGGTATCGCCGCAATTCGCGGTCGCGGTCAAGCTGAACTCGGCCGATTTCCAGCGCGGCGGCTTCAGCGCGGACGATGCGAAGCACGTGGTCGAACTGCTGAATCCGCTCGGCGTCGATCTCGTCGAACTGTCGGGCGGCAGCTATGAAGTGCCGGCGATGCAGGGCGAGGCGCGTGACGGGCGTACGCTCGCTCGCGAAGCGTATTTCCTGGAATTCGCGCGCGACATCACGGCGGTCGCGCGGATGCCGCTGATGGTCACGGGCGGCATCCGGCGTCGCGTGGTTGCCGAGCAGGTGGTCGACAGCGGCGTGGCGATGGTCGGCATCGCGACTGCGCTGTCGATCGAGCCGAACCTGCCGCGCGACTGGCGGGCCGGCAAGGACAGCGCGCCGGTGCTGGAACCGATCCGCTGGAAGAACAAGGCGCTGGGCGCGCTGGCCAACATGGCCGTCGTCAAGTTCCAGCTCACGCGGCTGAGCGTTGGCCGGCGCACGCACCCGCAGGTGTCGCCGCTGCGCGCGCTGGTCACGCAGCAACTGGCCGCGCAGTGCCAGACGCGGCGCTACCGGAAGTGGATGGCCGGGCGCGCGGCGGGCACGCGTGCGTGACATGCGGTCATGCGGCCCGGCGAGGGGTTCGCCGGGCCGCTGTTCGCCGATCCAGGGTGTTCATGCGGTCGCGTGAGCGGATGCGCATTCGCGGTGAGGCCGCGATGAATGCCCCCGCCGCGATGCATGCGCGCCGGCGTCGGGTGCGGCGCACCGCATCGCGCCGTGTCAGAACCGGTAGTTCGCCACCACTTCGAGCCGCCGGTCGTTGCCGAGCAGGTACTGCGTTTCGTTGTAGTACGCGGACTGCACGAAGCGCCGGTTGAACACGTTGTACGCGCGCGCGGTGATCGTCGTGTCCTTGCGCGGCTTCCACGCGAGGCCGAGGTCGACCGTGGTGTACGACGGCATCACGAGCTGGTTCGCGGTGTCGGCGAAGCGCTTGCCGACGTACTTGACGCCCGCGATGCCCGTCCAGTCCGGCGCGAAGCGCCAGCTCACCCACAGGTTCGCGAGCCGTTGCGGCACCGACACCGGCACGTTGCCCGCGCGCGAGACGGTCGTGCCGCCGGACGTCTGCAGGAAGTCGTCGTATTTCGCGCGCAGGATCGACACGTTCGCGTCGACGCGCCAGTCCTTCGCGATCTCCGCGCCGACCGTCGCCTCGAGCCCGCGCGACGACTGCTGGCCGATCTGGATCGACTGGTTCGGGTTCAGCGGATCGGCGGTCAGCAGATTGCTCTTGACGATCCGGTACGCGGCCAGCGTCCATTCCGCCTTGCCGCCGAGGAACGACTGCTTCACGCCGATCTCGATCTGCCGGCCGGTCGCGAGCGTGAAGTTCGCCTTCGACGCATTCAGCGACAGCAGCGAGGTGATCGGATCGGCCGCGACCGAGTACTGGCCGTACACGGCGAGGCCGGGCCGCACGTCGTACACGGTGCCGATGCGCCAGCCCGTGTTCGCGAACACCTTCGTGAACGCGCCGCCGTTCACGAGATCGTCGCGGTTCACGCTCGCATGGTCGTAGCGCAGCCCGCCGATCACCGACCAGCGCGACGTGATTTCCAGCCGGTTCTCGGCGAACAGCGCGTACTGGTTCGCCTGGCTGCGGTACTTCGGATAGGTGCCGGCCGTGTTGACGAAGCTGCCCGAATCGAAGTTGAACGGATCGACCGTCGACGTGCCCGAGTACGGCGAGTTGTTGTCGTGCTGGAACGTCGTGTGATTGAACTCGAAGCCCGTCGAGAACGTGTTGCGCATCCCGAGCAGCGCGGTGGTCACGGTGGCAGCCGTCACGTTGCCGTATTGCTCCTGGTCGTGGAAGATCTCCGTGAAGCTGCTGCGCCGCACTTGCGCGGTCGACGGCAGGTACGTGTAGTACTCGGCGTCCTTCCAGTGACGGTTGCTCTTCATCCGGTACAGCGTGCTCGTCACGTTCAGGCTGTCGCTCGGCTGCCAGTTCGCCGACACCGTCGCCCAGCTGTCGCGAAACGCGATGTCGCTGTCGCCGACGTTGTAGTTCTTCTTGTCGAGCGCGCGATCGCGCGCGCCGTTCACGAGCGGCGCGCCGAAATACTGCATCGGATGCTGGAAGCCCTGCGCATACGACGCGCTCACGTACAGGTCGGACGTCACGTCGTAGCGCAGCGCACCGGAGATCGACAGGTTGCGCGAATTGCCGCGGTCGACCCAGTTCGACGAACGATTGCCGCTGATGTCGAAGCGGTAAGACAGCTTGTCGTTGATCGCACCGCCGCTGCCGAACGCGACCCGCGCCGTGCCCTCGGTGCCGCCGCCGACCTGCAGCTCGTTCTGGATCGCACCGCGCGTCGGCTTCTTCGGCACGATGTTGACGACGCCGCCGATCGCGCCTTCGCCGTAGATCACCGACGCCGGGCCGCGCAGCACGTCGATATGGTCGACCGACCACGTGTCGAACGGAAACGTGACGCCGATCGCGCCGTACGGGCGCACGCCGTCATAGAGCTGCGTGACCGACGACGCACCGACGAAGCCGCGCGCGCCGAGCTCCGAGCCGCCGTTGCCCGGATGCGGCGACGCGCTGATGCCGGCGGCGCGGCTCACCGCGTCGACGATCGCGCTGTCGCCGCGCGTGTCGAGCGTCTTGCGATCGATCTGCTCGACGCTCGCGGGCGTTTCGAGCGACGTCAGGCCGAGACGGCTGCCGGTGTCGAGCGGCTGCGTGAGCGGTGTCGCCTTCCGGGCGTTGACGCGAATCGGCGCAAGCGTGGCGCCGGTGCGCGCGGCATCGCTTTCCTGTGCCTGGCCCGCGGGCGCGAACGCCGCGAGAACGGCGGCAGGCAGCATCAATCCGAACTTCATGTTTCGATATCCTTTGAATCTGTTCAATGCGGTGTTGCGTGAAAGGCGGCGCATCAGAACGCGTACCGCATGCCGGCGAACACGCTGCGCCCTTCGCCCGGATAGAAGATCGCGGTGTTCGCGGTGCGCGCATCGGCGACCGTGCTGATGTCGCTCACATAGCGCTTGTTGGTCAGGTTGCGCGCGTCGACGAACAGCGAGAGGCCATTGCGGAAGTCGTAGCCGGCCTGCAGCCCGAGCAGCGTGTAGCTCGGCACGCGCAACGTGTTCGCATCGTCGGCCCACGCGCCCGACGGCACCCAGTCGAGCGTCGCCGCGATGTGGAAGCCGCTCGGCCGCGCGTAACCCAGCGTCGCGCGCAGCACGTTCAGCGGCACGCCGGCGATCCGGTTGTTGCCGTACTGCGGGTCGTTCTTGAAGCGGAAGTCGTTCAGGTTCCAGATGCCCGACAGCGTGACCTTGTCGCCCGCGCCGCGCCCGGTGACGTTGCGCAGCAACTCGACCGACGCGCCGGCCTCGATCCCTTGCAGCACCGTCTTGTTCGCATTGAACGTCGATGCCGGGACATCCGGGTTCGTCGTGTACTGCAGCAGCTGGTCGCGCACGAGCGAGCGATAGGCGGTCACGTCCCAGCTCACGCGCTCGCGCGAGCCGCGCGTGCCGAACTCGATCGTCCACGCGTGCTGCGCCGCGAGCGGCGTGAAGCGCGTCGTGTTCGAGAAGGTCTGCGTGAGGTCGGTGAAGTCGGGCACGTCCTGGCTGCGCGTGATGTCGACGTAGGCCTGGGTGTGCGCATCCGGCTGCCACAGCAGCCCGAGCTTCGGATTGACGCCGCTGTAGCTCGCATTCGTCGACTTGTAGTTCGGGTTGCGCGGCAGCCCGCCGTTGTCGATGTACTCGCGCACCGAGTGCAGTACCTTCACGCCCGTCATCAGCGCGACGGTCGGCACGAAAAACAGCCGGTTCTCGACGTACGCCTCGTAGTTGAACGCCGTCTGCGTCGAGTCGAGCGTCTGCGCGCCCTTGTTGCCGTTGACGTTCACGTACTGGTTCGCCTGCGTGCGGCCGCCGAAGAAGCGCGCGCCGACGATCAGGTCGTTGCGCATCCCGCCGAGCGTCAGGTGGCCCGTGTAGCGCGGTGCGAAGCCGTAGGTCCAGCCGTCCTGGTCGAGCGCCTGGAAGATCGGGTGATAGAGGCTCTTGTGGATCGCCCACGTGTCGAACTGCAGTTCGCCCGAATCGAGTTTCACCGTCGTGCGGTTCGCGATCCGTTCAGTGCGCGTGTTGCGCGCCTGGTCGCCCGATATCGCGTTCGCCGCGGCCTTGGTCGGATTGTTCAGCGCGTCTGACAGCGACAGCGTGCCGGGCAGCAACTGGTCGACGACGTACACGCCGACGTAGAAGCGCGTCTCGACCGTCGGGCTGAACCGGTAGCCGACGTTCGCGTTGAACTGCTCGTATTGCCCTTTCGAATGATCGCGATAGCCGTCCGCGTGATTGACGCTGAAGTTCGCAAGGAAGTCGAGCGGGCCGAGCACGCGCGAGATCTGCGCGCTGGTGCGCACCGTGCCGTAGCTGCCGCCTTCCACGCGCAGGATGTTCGGCGCATCGGCGGTATGGGCGGTCGGCGTGATGAAGTCGATCGCGCCGCCGAGTGTCGACGCCCCGTACGCGAGGCCGTTGCCGCCCTTGTAGACCTGCACCGCCTGCAGCGCGAGCGGATCGATCTGGTAATAGTCGCCGCTGCCGTCCGCGAGGTTGGTCGGGATGCCGTCCTGCAGGATTTCGAGGCCGCGCGTGTGGTACGAGCGGGCGATCCCCGAGCCGCGAATCGACAGCCGCAACTCCTGGCCGTAGCGGTTCTCGACGAACACGCCGGGCACATCCTTCAGCACGTCGCGCAGCGTGAACGCATAGGTGTTCCGGTAGCTGTCGGCATCGACGAAGCCCACCGAGCCGACCGTCTGCTCGAGCGTGCGCTTCAGGCTGCCGGTCGATTTCGATGTCAGCGAGTCCATCTCGCGGGTTGCGTTGACGTTGATCGCGGGCAGTGTCGACGCGGCCGGCGAGTCGGTCGGCGCGGCGACGGCCTGTGCGCATGCGGCCGACGTGAAGAGCATGGAGATCGCGCCGGACAGCGCGACGGCGATACGGGTCGGGGTAAACATGTCGTTGTACGTAGGGTGAGGGTGACGATGATGAGTCGGACACGATGCGCGCCATGCACGGCACCGGCCGCCGCGCGTGGTCACGCGCGCGGGTTCGGCATCGGGCACCGGCAGGGCGGGCAGGCGAAGCGGACGGCGCCGTGCGGTGTGCGGCGGCGCGGTCGCGAGGAGCGTCAGGCGCGGGCGGAAGGCGGCCCGCGCGCGGCGAGCGCGTAGCGCTTCGGCGGATGGCAGGCAGAGGGGATCAGCGGCTCGGGCGGCGCATGCCGCACGGCCGGGGAAGCGGAGAGCAACACCGCGTATTGCAGCGGCGGATGGCCGGCGAGCAGGCCGCAATAGCCGCAACGGTCGAAATGACCGGCGGATCGAGCATCGGACGGCGCATCCGGTTCCGCGTGCGCCACGAGCGTGTTGCCGGTTGCCGAGCAGATCGGCGCGGCCGGCAGGCCGTCATTGGGAGCGGCCGCGCGCAGTTGCGAGATCAGCGGCGCGACGAGCGCGAGCACGAGCGCGAACAGCCCGAGCCACGCGGTGGCCCGGGCTCGTCGCGTCGTCGCGCCGCGTATGCCGGCGCGCGATGAATCAGGCCGCTGCGCGTGCCGCACGGCCGAACAGCAGACGGTCGATCAACCATACCGCGACGATCGTCGCGCCCATCAGCGGGAAGACGACGCCGAGCAGCACGAGCCCCGCGATCCAGCCGCGCATCGGCGGCGTGCCGCGTTCGCGCGACGGCGCACCCAACTTGCGAGCCGGACGGCGCTTCCACCACATCACGGTGCCGGTGACGGCCATCGCGGCCAGCCCGAGCGACAGCACCGCGCAGACGATCTGGTTCGCGAGCCCGAAGTAGCGGCCCATGTGCAGCGATGTGCCGTACGACACGGCGCGCGATACCGCGCCGTAGTCGTCATAGCGGATGTCCTTCAGCACGGCCCCGCTGTACTGGTCGACGTAGATCGTCCGCTCGGCTTTCGGGTCGTCCGGGAAGTACGACGCGGTGAACACGCCATCCGCGCCGGACGGCAGCGCGAGCGTGTAGCCGCTCGTCACGCCGAGGCTTCCAACGATCGCGATCGCGCGGGCCAGCGGCAGCGGTGTCGGCGTCGGTGCCGACGGCGAATGCGGGACGGGCACGTTGCCGACCGCCCACGGCGTTTGCGGCAACGGCAGGTCGTCCATCACCATCCCCGGCATCGACTCGCCGGATTCGTGGTGATGGCCGGACGGTGCGCCAGCCTCGGCAGGCGCGGGCGCCGCGGCGGCGCCGGGGCGCGTCGAGCGTACCGACGCGCCGCCCCATGCGCCTTCCGGCGCGCCGAGGTTCACGGTGGCGGCCAGCGCCTTGAAGTTCTTGCCCCACGAGCCCGACCACGGCAGCCCCGTCAGGATGAACGCGACCGTGCCGGCCGCGAGCCAGATGCCGGCCGTCGCGTGGAGGTTTTTCCACAGCGGCCGGCCGCGCAGCGACAGGTCGGGGCGCAGTGCCTGCCCGACGCGTGTCGCGCCGCGCGGCCACCACAGCGCGATGCCGGTGCCGATCATCACGAAGGTCCAGCACGCGGCCAGTTCCATCAGCAACTCGCCCGTCTTGCCGAGCAGCAGCTTGCGATGCAGCATCCGGTCGATCTGCATGAAGCGGTTCTCGACGCTCAGCGTGCCGAGCACGCTGCCGTCGTACGGGTTCACGTATACGCTCTCGCGGCTGCCGTCGCGCAGCCGGAACACGTATTCGGCGCTGCGGTCAGGCGCGGTCGAGACCTGGACGGACACCGGCGTCGCGCCGGCCGGCATCGCGGTACGCGCGCTCGCGAGCAGTGTGTCGGCATCGAGCCGCGGCGTGGCGCGCGGCTCGACGACGAGCCGGTGCGGATACAGCAGCGGCTCGATCTGCGGCTGGAAACAATAGAGCGTGCCGGTGATCGCGAGGACCACCAGGAACGGCATGACGAACAGGCCGGCATAGAAGTGCCAGCGCCAGAGCGTCCGGTAGCCCGCGTGGGCGGATTGGGCGGGCGAGATCGCCCGTTCGACGGTGGTCGACATGGTGTCAGCTCCTCGGGTTCGTTGAGCGGCCGCGCCGGCGCGGGCCGGCAGGCGTCAACGCGCGTTGCGCCCGCCTGCGCGCGGCGACGGAACGGGCGGCGC
Source organism: Burkholderia sp. SRS-25 (assembly GCF_004343765.1). NCBI lineage: Bacteria > Pseudomonadati > Pseudomonadota > Betaproteobacteria > Burkholderiales > Burkholderiaceae > Burkholderia > Burkholderia sp. SRS-25. The sequence continues at coordinate 229,775 of NZ_PTXM01000015.1, read as the reverse complement.
GGCGCCATGCGCGGATGGGGCGCATGACGGCGTCGCCCGCGCGAGGCGGGCAGGCGGGTGAACGCTTGAATCAGGTCGTGTGAGACGAACGGCATGCGGGCCCGCGCACGTCGACGTGTGCGAGCCGCGGGGCAGAACCGTTAGCAGAACTGCGGAGGTGCGCGGGAGGGGGGGCGATCGTCGAAGATCGATCGCACGACCGGAATACGGTCGACGTGAATCCGGAACCGCCGTGGCGCGGCGGCGGGAAACAGCAGCACCAGCAGCACGAACGACGCCAACGCGGTGAACAGCGCGGCGCCGAATGCGCACAGGCTGTCGCCGCTGCCGGACGACGCGGTGTTGTCCGCATGCCCGTCATGCTTGAGCACATCGGCGAGCGCGAGCGCGTCGTTGGCCGGTGTGATCGGCGCGCCGGCATCGAAACGGGCAGCCAGTGCGGCCACGTCGACGATCAGCGGGCCGCGGCCCGAACACAGCACCACCGAGCCCGCATCCGGACCGTCCGGATCGAGCATCACGGCGCCCGACATCAGCGCGCGGGACAGCAGCGTCACGAGGAGGAACCCCCACAGAAGCTGTCGCGCGACGCCTTGCCGGAGCAGGAAGCGGCGAAGTGCGTTCATGGCGCGCGATTGTACCTCCGTTTGCGGCGCGGGGCCGTCCGCCACGCTGATGCACGGCATCAGCCCGGCGTGCTGCAGGAAGCGGACGAACGCACGCGGGCGGCTATTCGGACCCGAGCGATCCGCTGCCGGGTGGCGCGTTCGCCGGGCCATACGACCAGGTGCCGTCCGCGCGGGCGGTCAGCACGTTGCCCGAGCGCCGGTCGTACAGATGCCACTGTTCGTCGGCCGGGTCGTCTCCGTACGGCCAGGTCGTCAGCTTGCCGCCGAGGTCGAAATCGAACGCCCACGAACCCGGCTGGGCACCGGGCGTGACCGATTGCAGGATCTGCCCGTCGAGCCGTTGCGCGGCGGCTGCGATGTCGCCGGATCGGGATTCGCTGTGCGCGAGTTCGAGACCGTCGAGCGTGATCGACCAATGGCAGTAGCAGATCCACAGGTGCCCGTTGCCGGCCACCGTCACGTGCCGCGACGCGAGCCTGTCCCGCGCGGTCGAGGACAGGCCGGGCGAGCCGGCGAGCGGCTCCCGCACGTGCAGCACGGGTTGCCCGAATTCGAACGTGAGAAAGCTGCCCTGGCCTTTCGTCACGGACCAGGCAGGGGTTTCGCAGATGGCCGGCCAGATCTGGTCGAAGTCGACAGCGGTCACGGCGTGCGTCTCACATCGGTGAAACCGACCTTGGCCTCTGCGTCGTCGGCGTGGCCGTCATCGGTGGCCAGCAGATCGGACAGGTCGGCCGGCGACAAGCGCCGCATCGTCCGCACGACGTCGTGATCGTAGCGGCGATCGTTCCGGTCGAGAGGCTTCTGCGCGTTGCGGCCGTAGGGTTTCACGAACACGCCGAGCGTGCCGGCCAGTCGGGATATGCGGTTCCTGGGGATCATGCGGCGAGGTCATCAGGCATGCGCGTGCCGCGAATCGGGAAAGGCCGCCGCAGCCGTACGTAAGGCCCGCGGCAGCCGATGCATTGCGCCGGCTCAGGCCGGATACGCGTCGTCGACTTTCAGGTTCGCGAGCCGGAACAGCGTGCGCAGTGTCTGCGGATGAATGTCGCGGTGCGCGGCGAGCGACGTCAGCATGAAGTCGAGCACCTTCGCGTAGCGGAGCAGCACGAGGCAGCGCGCGAGATCGGGCGTGCGACCGCGCATGTCCTCGGCGAGGTGAACCATTTCGGTGGACAACGAGCGTGCCATCTCGAGTTCCATCTGCTGTTTTTCGGTCCAGTCGGGCAACGGCTGTTCGAGCAGCTTCGCGAGAAAGAGCTGGAACGACGTGTCGGACGAATTGGGCAGCATATCCATGAAGGGCCTCGTTACTTGCTCGGATCGTTCGGGCGTGTCCGCTGGATGCGCCCGACGGTGGGTTCGTGTCCGCGCGGTGATCGGCGCGGCGGTTACCCGAACGGGATGCAGGTTTCGTACCAGCGGCGCGAGACGATTGTTGAGTATTGTTGAGATGCGCTGTGGCGCAGGTGGCGAGTCCCGCCGGTACTGGGTTGCGGAGGTGATCGAGGAGGACATCTACACGCGCGGCGCGATGCATGTGAGGGTCAGGGAACGGCTCGCCGAGGCGAAATGCTTCACGGATGTAACGTAACGCCCGTTTAAATCTCGTGACGCGTTTGCGCGGCGAACCGCGCGAACTGCACGACCCGCGGCGGCCCGCGCATTCCGCCTGCGCTTGCCGGGCGTTCGGCAGGCCGGACGCGGTGCGACAGGAGGTTCGCCCCGGCGCGGCGGACGCCACCGGCGAATGTGATGGATGTTTCAAATCCGAGACGGATTTGCGCGCAGCGATCCGGCGGCGCGCCCTGTCCAACTGGCCCAGCGAATTGTCGGCCAATTGTCCATGGGCAGACGGCCCGGGTTTGCCAACAATCTCCCGATCATCCCTGCGAGGTTCGACATGAGCGTCCACACCTTCTTCTCGGCCAACCTGATGCTGGCCTACACGGCTTATTTCATCGGGACGGCCAGCCCCGGCCCGAGCAATCTCGCGATCATGTCGGTCGCCGCGAACCAGGGCCGCAAGGCGGCGTTCGCGTTCGCGCTCGGCGTCATTTCCGGGTCGATGTGCTGGGCGACGGTGGCGGCGCTCGGCGTGTCGGCCGCGCTGCTCGCGTGGTCGAAACTGCTGGTCGCGATCAAGCTCTTCGGCGGGCTGTACCTGCTGTGGCTCGCGTTCAAGTCGGGGCGCACGGCGTGGTCGGGCAAGGCGGCGGCATCGCTGAACGCAGCGGGCGAGCAGCGGCTGTCGCGCTTCTATGTCCGCGGCGCGATGCTGCACCTGACCAATCCGAAAGCGATCCTCGTGTGGGTGTCGATCGTCGCGCTGTCGTCGAACGGTGCGGGCGCGTCGCACGGGGCCGTCGTGCCGGGCTGCCTCGTGATCGGATGCCTGGTGTTCGGCGGCTACGCGCTCGTGTTCTCGATGGACGGCGCACGCCGGATCTACGTGCGCGGCCGGCGTGCGATGGAAGCGTGTCTCGCCGTCGTGTTCGGCGTGGCGGGGATCCGGTTGCTGGTGTCGAACGTGTGAGGCGGCACGCCCGCGCATCTAGCGGGCGCCGCGCCGCGTGGCCGGGCGCCCGGCATTGCCCGGCTGCTCCGCCGGGCGCGTGAACAGCGACACGATCGTCTGCCGGAGCCAGCGGTGCGCGGGATGGCTGTCCCAGCGCTGATGCCAGATCACGCAGTAAGGCCGAGCGGGCATGCGCACCGGCGGTTGTCGCGACACCAGTTCCTTTTCGTGGATCGACAGATCGAGCAGCGTGGTCGGCAGCACGCCGATGAAATCCGACTCCCGGATGATCGCCAGTGCGGGCGAGTACGCATTCAGCGTGAGGACGAGATTGCGCTGCAGGCCGTGCGCGGAGAGCAGGCTGTCGTACACCGGCACCCGCATGCCGGAAAACCCGACGTCGAGATGCCGCGCCGCGAGAAAGCGCTTCAGCGTGAGCGGCCCCTTCGCGAGCGGGTGATCCTTGCGCATCAGGCAACTCCAGTGGATCGGCCACATCTCGTGCGTGCGCACGCCGCTGCTCGGGCTCGAGTCGTTCAGGTAGCCGCCGATCGCGAGGTCGACGCCGCCGCGGTCGAACATGGCCGGCAGGTCTGCGACGCTGAACGGCGTGAGCTCGATCCGCATCGATGGCGCATGCGTGCCCATGTACTGCGCGAGGCGCGGCATGATCCGCTCGACCGAGTAATCCGACATTGCGATCGTGAAGGTGCCCCGATGCGCTTGCGGGTCGAACTGGTCCGGCGAGATCGCCTGCTTCAATGCGTCGAAGTGCGGCTGGACCGCCGACCACAGCTCGCGCGCCCGCGCGGTCGGCCGCACACCCGAGACGGTCTTCTCGAACAGCACGTCGTCGAGCGATTCGCGCAGCCTGCGCAACGCATTGCTGACCGCCGACTGTGAAAGCGCCAGCCGTTCGGCGGCGCGCGTGACGTTGCCTTCGGCCATCAAAGCCGCGAACACGCGCAGCAGGTTGAGGTCGAGCTGGCGGAACACATCCTTCATCGCACATCTCCCATTCGCGTGCCGGCATCCCGCGCGTGGCGTCCGGCACCGGATCATCGTGGCGGCCAGTGTCCGGGCAACGGGCCGTTCGGGCAAGGCCGCGTTTGCCCCTGCGGCGAGCCGGCTGGCGACGCGACGCAGTCGTGCGCCGCGCACGTACCGTTATTCACGTTGGTGATGATCATATTCCGGAAATCCGTTGGACGCGGTAACGGTGCGCATCGAACATGAGCACGAAACCACCGCAGCCAGCAGAAGGAGGAGACAGACGATGAAAGAGGATGCAGTGAATCCGGCCGGCGCCCTGGCGCTCGATCGCCATATGGCAGAGGCGCAGCCGTCCGCGCGAACGGGCACGCTGCGCGACGTCGCGGCGGCCGCGGCCGGCAACGCGCTCGAATGGTTCGACTTCGTGATCTACGGCTATTTCGCCAGCGTGATCGCGAAGCTGTTTTTCCCGGTGGCCGGGCAGGTCGGGTCGTTGTTGCTTGCGACGGCGACCTTCGGCGTGGGGTTCGTCGTGCGGCCGCTCGGCAGTGTCGTACTCGGGCTGTACGGCGACCGGCACGGCCGCAAGGCGGCGATGTCCGTCACGATCTGGCTGATGCTGGCCGGCACGGCCGCGATCGCGGTAGCGCCGCCGTATGCGCAGGCCGGCTGGCTCGGCGCCACGATCCTCGTGCTGGCGCGGCTCGTGCAGGGCTTCGCGGCATCGGGCGAATTCGGCAGCACCGTTGCCTTCCTCGCGGAAAAAGCGCCGCCGCATCGACGCCATTTCTTCGTGAGCCTGCAGATGTCGAGCACGATGCTGGCCATCGTGCTGGGCGGCACGATCGGCACGATCCTGACGACGTCGCTGAGCCCGCATCAGCTCGAAAGCTGGGGCTGGCGCGTGCCGTTCGTCGTCGGGCTGCTGATCGGCCCGGTCGGCTTCTATATCCGCCGGAGCGTGTCGGAAACCGATGCGTTCGTGCACGGCGAGGCGCTGCCGGTCGCGCAGGTGCTCGAGCGCCTGTTCGGCGAGCACCTCACATCGTTCCTCGCGGCGATCGGCGTGACGATCGTCAGTACCGCCGCGTTCTACATGTACCTGATCTACATGCCGACGTTCGCGGTGAAGCAGCTCGGGTTGCCGATGTCCGCGCCGTTCATGAGCACGACGGTCGCCGGCATCGTGATGGTCGCGATCGCGCCGCTCGCGGGCTTGCTCGGCGACGTCTGGCGCCGACCGGTCGCGATGGTGGCCGCCGCGATCGTCGTGCTGTCCGCGATCACGCTGCCGCTCTATATGTGGGTCATCGCGAGCCCTTCGCTGCGCAACCTGCTGGTCATGCAGGCCGCCGCCGCCACGCCGATGGGCGTGCTCGTCGGACTGGTGCCGGCGCTGGCCGCGCGCGCGTTTCCGGCTGCGGTGCGCAGCACCGGGCTCGCGGTGTCGTACAACATCCCGACGACGGTCTTCGGCGGCTTTTCCCCGCTGATCGTCACGTGGCTGATCGCGACCACGCACAACAAGGCATCGCCCGCGCTGTATATCGTCGCGATGTCGGTCGTGAGCCTGGTTGCGCTGATCGGGTTTCGACGCATGCCGGGCGATTAAGCGAACCGGATTCAGTCGCCATTCGTATCGTTGAAATGAAGGATAACGAATCAAGTGAAACGGAATGGCGACGCCGCAATGCCAGGCCGATGAGGCCACCCCCTCACCCTCAACAGGAGAAGTCACGCATGAAGTTCGACCCTATCGTCGCACCGCCCAGCGAGGCGGAACTCAAAGGACGCCTCGACCGCGTGCGCGCCCGCATGGCGGAAGCCGGCCTCGATCGCTATGTGGCGTTCTCGCCGGACAACATCTACTACCTGACGAACTTCGCGAACATCGTGCATGAGCGGCCCTTCGTGCTGGTCATTTCGCGCAGCGGGCCGCCGCAGTTCGTCGTGCCGCAGCTCGAGCAGCCGCATGTGCGGACGCGCTCGATCGGCGAACTCGAGCTGATTCCGTACTTCGAATTTCCGGCGCCGGCCGGGCGCGAATGGAGCGACCGGTTCAAGGCGCTGTTCGGGCCGGGCGAGCGGGTTGGCGTGGAGTCGGTGTGTCCGCTGCAGGTCTATGCGCAGACGCCGGGCGAGCGCGTATGCATCGACATCATCGACGACGTGCGGATGATCAAGTCCGACTACGAGATCGGCCGCCACGTATATGCGTGCGGGGTCGCCACCGATGCGCACAACCTGCTGCTGAGCGAGGCGCGCCCGGGCCTCGGGATGGCGGAGATGTCGTCGCGGATTCGCGGCTACATCATGCAGCGGCTGCTGGCCGACGATCCGTCGCTGAACCCGTTGGCGACGCGGATCGTCGCGGTGTTCCAGCCGGGCAGCGTGTCGCACGATCCGCACAACTTCAGCAACATCGACATGCGGATGGAGGAGGGCGGCCCGCATGTGTCGATCGTCAATGCGGTGATGAACGGCTACGGCGCGGAGGTCGAACGGACCTTCTTCCTCGGCCACGTGCCCGACGAGGCGCGACGCGCGTTCGACGTGATGTCGGAAGGGCGGCGCCTCGCGTTCGACGCGGCGATGCCGGGCGCCCTGCTGAGCGACGTCGATCGTAAGGTCAACGACTATTTCCGCCGCGCGGGGATGGGCGACCGGATGCTGCACCGGACCGGTCACGGGATGGGCGTCACTGCGCACGAGGCGCCGTTTTTCGCCGAAGGCTACGACCGGTCGATCGAGAAGGGGATGTGCCTGACGATCGAGCCGGGTATCTACATCGAGGGTGTCGGTGGTTTCCGTCATTCCGATACGGTGCTGATCGGCGATGAAGGCCCGGTTCAACTGACCGGCGGGCCGCTGGAGCTCGACGCGTTGACGTTCCCGGTTCGGGCGTAGTGGGTTACGCGCAGGCGCAAAAAAGCCGCCGCACCGGCGTGTGCAGCGGCTTTGTTGCGAGCGGCTCGCTTCAGAAAATAAACCCCGTATTGATGAACTTCGAGTAGTGATCCGACACGATCGAATCGAGCAGCTGCTTGCTGCCTTCGGTCTGCTTCGCCGCGACCATCGAGCGAATCGAGAACGCGCGCAGCGCGTCGCTCACCGACAGCGTGCCTTCCGCCGAATCCTTGCGCCCCGCGAACGGGAACACGTCCGGCCCGCGCTGACACTGGCAGTTGATGTTCACGCGGCACACCTGGTTGACGAGCGGATCGACCAGCGCGCCAATCTGCGCCGGGTCCGAACCGAAGATGCTGACCTGCTGGCCGTGATCCGACGTCGTCACGTAGTCGAGCGCGGTTTCCACGTCGTCGAACGTCGCGACCGGAATGATCGGCCCGAACTGCTCCTCGCGGTACAGCTTCATCCCTTCCGACACCGGGTACACGACGGCCGGATAGAACAGCGTCTTGCTGAACTCGCCGCCCGAATGATTGACGACCTCCGCACCCTTGGCCTTCGCATCGTCGATCGCATCCGTCATGTACGCCGTGCGATGCATGCCCGGCAGCGGCGTGATGCTGACGCCTTTCTCCCACGGCATGCCGATCTTCAGCTGCTCGAGCGCGGCGGTGAAGCGCTTCAGGAATTCGTCGACGATCGAGCGGTGCACGAGCAGCATCTTCAGCGCGGTGCAGCGCTGGCCATTGAACGACAGCGCGCCGAGCAGGCACTCCTTCACGGTGAGGTCGAGATCGGCGTCGGGCAGCACGATCGCCGCGTTCTTCGCGTCGAGGCCGAGGATCGCGCGCAGCCGGTGCGATTTCGGGTGCTGCTTCTTCAGGTGATCGGCCACCTTGCTCGACCCGATCAGCGCGAGCACGTTGATCTTGCCCGACGCGAGCATGTGCGGCACGACCACCGCGCCCGGCGCGTAGATCGTGTTGATCACGCCCTTCGGGAACGCGTCGCGGAACGCTTCGAGCAGCGGCTCGAACAGCAGCGTGCCGTACTGGGGCGGCTTGAACACCACGGTATTGCCCATCAGCAGCGCGGGGATCAGCGTCGCGAAAGTTTCGTTCAGCGGATAGTTGTACGGGCCCATGCACAGCACGACGCCGAGCGGCGTGCGGCGGATCTGGCCGATCGTGCCTTCGGCGATCACGAAGCGCGAGTTCGCGTTGTCGAGCTCCTTCAGCGCGTCGATCGTTTGCGTCATGTACGTGACGGTGCGGTCGAACTCCTTCTGCGAATCGGCGAGGCTCTTGCCGATTTCCCACATGATCAGGTTCACCACCAGCTCACGCTGCGCGACCATCCGCTTGATGAAATCCTGCATGCACGCGATGCGCTGCTCGACCTTCATCGTCGGCCACTCGCCGCGGCCGGCGTCGTACGCGCGCACCGCGGCGTCGAGCGCCGCGTCGCTTTCCGTTTCGCCCATCACCGGGTAGCTGCCGATCTCGACCTGCTCGACGCTGCCGTCCGCCTGTCGCACGCACACGGGCGACAGCACGGTCTTGGTCGCGCCGTCCCACGGCCGTAACTCGCCGTCGACGAGCGACACGCGCTGGTGAATCGGCGAAGCGAGCCGGTACTCGGCGGGGATGTCCTGAAAGGCGGGAAACAGCTGCTGCAGGGAGGCGGAATCGGGCATGACGGTCTCGTTTGACGGGGTGTCCGGGAAGGACGGGCGATGCGAATCCTGAGCGGGGAGATCCTCGATCCTGAATCGGCATCATGACGCGCGGACGACGACGCGTCACGCACGACCCTGGCCGATTCAACGACTGGAACCAGTTCCATTAAAAAGGAACGCCGGCGCGAATGCAAGAATTGCCGAATCGCTCCGCGTTAACCGTAAGCATTCAGAAAGACTGTTGCCGAATGCTTGGTATAACACGCCAACTGCACCCGCAAACGTTTCCCCTGGGCCGGATTGCGCGGATAATGGTCCGGCGCGGCGAAGAAAAAAATGAAGTGAGCCTGAGAGCATAGGTAGTGAAGAAAGGAAGAAAGTCCGCCGCGCTGCCGATGCGAGGTCGGCTGCCCGGAGCGCCGGGTCGGGGTTGCCCGGTCCGGCGCGCGCCGGACTTCGGATGCGCGCCGTCCGCTTCGACGGATGCTTCGTGATCCTCTCCAGTCCTTTCGTCGTCGTCTCCCGAATCCCGCCTGTTGCGTGGCCCTTCATCACCTGATGCGGCCGATGAGATTCTTTCGTTTTAATTACACGCGAGTCGAGTTAAGCGGCAAAACAGAAAGGTATTCGTCAGGAATACAGAGCGCTGGGCGCCTGCACGTTGCGGGCAGGCGACACGTTAAAAATTAACTAAAAACACGAATCATTCTCGTTTAATATTTCGCTCCGTTACGAGCCGTGACGGAGCGTCACGGCTTCTTTCGTGCCGGTCCTGCCGGCCGGCTGCCACCCGCGCCGGCCGTTCACCGGCTCGCCCGCGCGACGAGGCGATCCCTCGCGCGCCGCTTCATTTCACGGAAAGGATTTCGCCAGCCCGATTCACAGCGTGGTTTCGCGTGTTGGCCGAATGCGTTTCCGTTCGCCGTTTTCCTTCAGCCTCTACTTCAACGATGAAACTCAACAAGAGCGCCTGCCATGCGCTGCTGATCGCCACGTCGCTGGCCGGCGCACGCACCTCCTTCGCACAGGCGAGCGACGCCGCGGCGACCTTGCCCGCGATCTCGGTCAAGGCGACGGCCGAACATGCGTCGTACGACGGCGGCCGCTCGCGTGCGGCGACCAAGACCGACATGTCGCTGATGGACGTGCCGCAGACGGTGAACGTCGTGCCGCACGCGGTGATCGAGGACCAGAACGCGACGTCGATGCAGGATGCGCTGCGCAACGTGCCGGGCGTCGGCTTCTCGGTCGGCGACGGCCAGCGCGACCAGATCACGATTCGCGGCTTCAACAGCATCACGGACCAGTACGTCGACGGTATCCGCGACGATGCGCTCTACTATCGCGACCTGTCGAACGTCGATCACGTCGAAGTGCTGAAGGGGCCGGCGGCAGTGCTGTACGGCCGCGGCTCGGCAGGCGGCATCGTGAATCGCGTGTTGAAGCGGCCGGAGGCGAACCCGGTGCGCGACGTGGGCGTGACGCTCGGCACACGCGGCGAGCGGCGCGGCGAATTCGACCTCGGCTGGAATGCGAACGACGCGGCGCGTTTCCGGATCACCGGCGCCGCCGAAAACTCGAACAGCTTCCGCGACCAGTTCCAGCTCAACCGCCAGGCGATCGCGCCGTCCGCGCAGTTCAAGCTCGACAGCAACACGGTGCTGAACGTCGAATTCGACTACCTGCACGACCGCCGCACGTCCGACCAGGGGCTGCCCGCGTATCTCGGCCGGCCGGTCGACGTGCCGATCAACACGTTCTACGGCTCGGCCGACGCGGCGAACAGCTCGTACAACGACGTTTCCGCGAAGAGCGCGACGGTGTCGCTCGATCATCGCTTCAACGATTCGCTGTCGTTCCATGGCGCGATCCGCGCGTACGACTTCTCGCTCGAACGCAAGAACTACGTGACGTACGAGCCGATCAAGACGGCCGCGCACCCGGTCGTCACGCTCGACCAGTCGACGCGCCAGCGCACCGACCACGGCATCGACGGCCTGTTCGAGCTCACGCAGAAGACGTCGCTGTTCGGCATGCGCCACGAGCTGCTGTACGGGCTCGAACTGTCGCAGCAGCAGAAGTTCGACACGATCTACAGCGTGTCGAAGGTCGCGACCTACGATCTGTTCAATCCACAGCAGGTGGTGCTGCCCGGCGTGCCGACCGGCGCGCGGGCCAAGACGAACGCGTCGACCGTCGTCGGGCTCGCGGGCGTCTATGCGCAGGACCTGATTTCGCTGACCGAACACTGGAAGGTGCTCGCGGGGCTGCGCTTCGACTACCTGAACCAGATCCGCCACGACTACACGTCGTCGAACGTCAACCTCGATCGCACCGATCACGCGTGGAGCCCGCGCGTCGGCCTGATCTACGAGCCGCTCGACTGGCTGACGCTGTACGGCTCGTTCAGCCAGTCGTTCTCGCCGCTGGCCGATACGCTGATCAGCTCCGGCGCGTTCTCGAACGGCGCCGCGCTCGCGCCGCAGAAGACCACCGCGTATGAAGTCGGCTCGCGCTTCGACCTCGGCGGCAACGCGACGGCCAGCGTCGCGCTTTTCGACATGCGCCAGACCAACCAGCAGATCGGCGACCCGGCGAACCCCGGCTATGCGCTGCCGATCGGTACGCAGCACGTGCACGGGATGGAGCTGGGCTTTACCGGCGAGATCGCGCCGAAGTGGTCGGTGTATGCGGGCTACGCGTACCTGAACGGGACGGTCGACGGCTCGGCGCAATCGACGGCGGCCGGCGTCGCGGTGTCGAGCAACACGCCGGGGCTGATGCCGCGCCATAGCGCGAACCTGTGGGTGAAGCGGGAGCTGCCTGCCGGCTTCTACGCGGCGGCCGGCATGCAGTTCCAGTCGGCGCGTTATACGTCGGCGAGCGATCTCGTCACGCTGCCGTCGTTCACCGTGTTCAACCTGGGCGCCGGCTATCGCAGCAAGAAGGTCGACGTGACGCTCACGCTCGACAACCTGTTCAATCGCCGCTACTTCATCGCCGCGCACGGCAATGCGGACCTGTACAACATGCCCGGCGATCCGCGCACGCTGACCGCCACGGTGAAGTGGCACATGTAATGCACGTGATGCGTGCGCCGGGTGACAATGCGGGTCTTCGTCACGATGACCCGCACCTGACTGCCCATGATCCGCCAATCGATTGATGTGTCGAACCTGACCGGCCGCGCCCGCGTGCTGTGCGCGGTGTTGTGGCTGGCTTGCGGCGCGGCCGCGGCGCACGCGCAGACGATCCCGGCCGACGCCGAGCCGGAATGCCATTCGGTGCACGTCGGCCGGTCGATCACGCTGTCGGGTCGTTACACAGTCGATTACGGCGACGAAGAGAGCGGGGAGGACGTGTGGTTCGAGGAGGACGACGCTTCGGCGCGGCGCTTGCCTGACCGTTCTCGACGCGCGGGTGTGATCCGGTTCACGAACCAGGCCGATGCACGGCGCAGTCTGCGGCTGCCGGCAGCGCAACCCGAAGGCGTGTGCCGCTTCGACGGGCGCGCGACGCTCGTGATTCGCGATCTTGAAACCGTGTGCCCGGGGCTGGAGGAGCCCGATCACGCAAGGCTGGTGAAGGTGGTGAAGGCCAGCCCGCCGACGCGACACGCGTGCGAGGCCGCCGCGCCCTGAGGCTGGCGCGACCGCGCCGTTACTCGACGTCCTCGTCGTCCACCAGATCGCCGCCATCCGCATCGGGATCCGGCGATGCGTACGCGCTCGCCTGCTCGAGCAGCCAGCCGCGAAACAGCTCCAGCGGCTTGCTGTGGCTGAACTCCGTCGGATACACGAGGTAGTACGCGGAATCGCCGACGGTTGCCGCATCGCACGGCACCACCAGCCCGAGCTGCTGCAGCTGTTCCTCGACGAAGAACTTCGGCACGAGCGCGATGCCGAGGCCGGCCGCGGCCGCGCTGATCAGCATCGTATGCAGCTCGTAGCGCACGCCCTGCATCGTGCGGATATCCTCGACGCCATGCGTCTCGAACCACTGCGCCCACGCGCCGGGGCGCGTCGTCGAGTGCAGCAGCGGGTAGGCGAGCAGGTCCTCGACGCTGTGCACGGGCCCGTCGAGCAGCGCGGGCGAGCAGATCGGCACGACTTCCTCGCCGAACAGGTAATCTGACGACGTGCCGGGCCAGGTCGGCTTGCCGTAGTGGATCGCGGCCTCGAAGTGGGTGTCCTCGAACGAGAACAGGTCGGTGCGGCTGCCCATGTTCACGCGCACGTCGGGCGTGCGATCGTAGAAGCTCTTGATGCGCGGAATCAGCCAGTGCGACGCGAAGGTCGGCAGCACGGCCAGCTCCAGGTAGCCGCCGCCGCTGCCGTGCGCGATGATCGACAGCGTGTCGCGGTCGAGCGCTTCAAGAGCGCGCCGCACCTGCGTGCCGTACAGCTTGCCGGCGCGCGTCAGCACGACGCGCTGCTTCACGCGGGCGAACAGCCGCACGCCGAGGCTCGCTTCGAGCGTCGCGATCTGGCGCGACACCGCGCTTTCGGTCAGGAACAGCTCCTTGGCCGCGTGCGTGAAGCTCTCGTGGCGCGCGGCGGCTTCGAAAGCCACGAGCGCGCCCATGTTGGGGATCTTGAATTTACGCATGATGTTCGATTCGTCTGACGATCAGGCCGCCACGGCACAAGGCGGAAGGTGGAGCAGGGGATCCGCTGATAATTCCAAAAACTCATCACATATCAATTTAATCTCGCTTTACGCCCGGCTGCAACCCTTTGAATAATGCTCCCCACGCAAGGTCAGGCGCCCGTGGGGCGGCCGGCCGACGAGTTGCCGGCACGTTTGCCGGCGGTCCCCCGAGACGAGAATCCAGATGCGCAATCCGAATATCGAGAGCTTGCTGACGAAGCTGCTGGGACAGGCGAAGACCGACGCCCTGTTCTCGACCCTGAACATGCCGGCCATCCTCGAAGAATGGGAAGACGGCGTCGTGACGCGCGCGGAAATCGCGCAGGCGATGAACATGGCGCTGTTCGAAGGGCTGCTCGAACGCTCGGCGAACGGCCGCGCGTATACGGCCGACACGATCGAAAGCGGCGGCTCGGTGTATTTCGACCACGGCGCGCTGCGCACGGTGCGCTGGCCGCACACCGGCGCGCTGCCGCCGGGCGAGGCCGCGTTCACGCGCATCCTGCGTCCGCTCGGCTTCCGCCTGAACGGCCGTTACCCGCTCGACAAGCTCGGCATGACGGGCCGCGCGTATGCGCATGAAGACGCGCCGGACGAAATCGCGCAGTTCTTCGTCAGCGAACTGCATCCGGAACGTTTCTCGAAGGAATTCCAGCAGGCCGTGACGAACGTCGTGAGCACGTCGCGCGATCCGCTGTCGCCGGCGGCCGTCGCGCTGCTGTGGGAAGTCGAGCGCGAAGGCTGGCTGTCGCTGGAGGCCGCGCATGCGCTGCTGCCGGAGATCGTCGGGGCGTTCGCGCGCCAGCACGACCTGCCGAACGAACTCGACTACGAAACGCTGCTGCTCGAATCGGCGGAAATGGCGTGGATCTCGACCGAAGGCAACGCGTTCAACCACGCGACCGACCGTGTTGCCGACGTCTTCAAGCTGTCCGACGCCGAGAAGGCGAAGGGCCGGCCGATGAAGCCGGAAGTCGAGCGCTCGCGCTCGGGCCGCGTGTTCCAGACCGCGTATCGCGCGGACACCGTCGAGCGCGAATTCCGCACGCGTGACGGCGGCACGGTGAAGCGCAACGTGCCGGGTTCGTTCTACGAGTTCATCACGCGCAAGCGCACGTTCGACCAGGCGGCGCGCCGCTGGGTGACCGACTTGCGTTTCGATGCCGGTAACGCGCAGGGCATCTTCAAGATGACCGCGAACGCGGCGAAGTAACGAAGCGAAAGCGGAGCGCTGCGCCGGCCGGGACGGTTGGCAGGCGCGTGCGCGAAACGCTGCCCGAGGCGCCCTGAGGGTTCAGGGCGTCAGCCATTTCGGGGAAGGGCCGTCATTGACGGCGCGGCCGGACGCGCGGGTTTGCGCGGCCCCGAAAATCTCATCGAGTCGCGTCACATCCACCGGTACGGGACGACACACGTCTCGCCGGATGACCCGTCACGCTGCGCGACGGAACAGGCGAATCACGAGCAACAGGATCACCGCACCGATGAGGGCGATGACGATCGAACCGAGAATCCCGCTGAAGCCGATACCGAGCAATCCGGCGAGCCAGCCGCCGATCACCGCGCCCAGAATCCCGACGACGATGTCGACGAGCAGGCCGAAACCGCCGCCCTTGACGAGTACGCCCGCTAGCCAGCCGGCGATGGCGCCGATGACCAGCCATATGATCAAGCCGTGCATATCCATGAACGATATCCCCTCTGGATTGGCGAAATCGTTGTAAATCCGGTGGTCACGCCTTTACCTGCGGTGTCAGGCATGCAGCGCAATGCCGGTCGTTCCGGAGAACGGTCGACCGGCCGCGTCGTGACGCGTTCATTGCGAGGCGGCGGTTGCCGCGCTTGCCGCCTTGGCTTTCTTTGCCGCGTGGTGGTGGCCGATCGCGCAACCCGCGGCGGCACCCATTGCCCCGTGGTGCCCCGCGACATGGCCGGCGACCCCGCCCACGGCTGCGCCCTTCAGGCACCCCGCCGCAAATCCGGGGATCGAAGCGGTCATCAACGCGATGCAGGCGACCGATATCGAAAGAAATTTCATTGCTTATCTCCCTGAAAACCGAGTTGTACTAATTGGATTTGATCGAACAGGCACGCTCAGAAGACGTGCGTGATCAGAAAGAACAGCACCAGCAGCCCGACCGGCACGCCGAGCAGCCAGGCGATCAGGTATTTGCCCATGTCGTTGTCCTGGTGGCCGCGACGCCATCGGCGCCGCGGCGGGTTGTGTCGATGCGTTATCGCATCAAAGCTCGCGGTCGAATTCCTTCAGCTGCTTCTCGGCTTCATCGCGGGCGATGCCGTAACGCTCCTGGATCTTGCCGGCCAAGTACTCGCGATTGCCGTCGGCCACCTTCAGGTCATCGTCGGTCAACTTGCCCCACTTGGCCTTCAGCTTGCCGGAGAGTTGTTTCCACTGGCCCTTGATCTTGTCCTCGTTCATCGTGTGCTCCTTGTCATGCAGGGATAAAAGGCGCGGCGGCGTGCCGCGCCGGGAGGTCAGGCCTTTGCCTTCAGGCCGGATGCGTCGACGTGCTTCACGCCCTTGATCGCGCGCGTGACGGCGACTGCCTTCTTCACGGCGACCTTCGTCGGCAGCACGCCGGTGAGCGTGACGACGCCGTCGACCGTCTTCACGCTGATGTCAGTGCTCTTGACGCCGTCGGTGGTCGCGAGCTCACCCTTCACCTTGGTCGTGATCCACGTGTCGGTAACGGGCTGGTTCGATTCGGCCGTCATGCCGCTGTCGGCGGACGAGGCTTGCGCCTGCGCGTTCGTGAGCGGCGCGGCGCAAAGCAGGAAAGCCGCGCTGGCGGCGAGCAGCGTCGAAAGGTGCGAGGTCTTGTTCATTGATGTTCTCCTTCGATTGGCGTGGTGAATGAATTGATCACCGAGCACGGCGCGTGCCCGGGTCAATGGGCGATCGCGGATCAATGGGCGATCGGCGTGTCGTAGCCGGGCTCGCGCGGCGGCATGTCCGGGCGCGGCACGTCGGGCGGCAGCGGAACCGGCGGATCGGTGCCGGGCGGTGGTTCGGGCGGATTGTCCGGGGCCGGTTCGGGCCGCGTCGGATCGGGTGTCTGGTGCAGCTTCATCGTGCTTCTCCCTCTCTGGTTCGGAAGGCAGCGCATGAGCGCCGATGCAGTACCAGAGTACCGAGGCGAACGTGCGCGGACATCGCGCAAATTCACCTGATCGGCTAGTGCGTTTGCACGGGGCGTCGAGAAGGGGGAGGCGGCGCGCCTGTCGGCCGGGACGTGCGGAAAGCAGGTGCGGTGGATGCTTCGGGGATCGGCGGGACAGCGCACGGTGGGGCAGGCCGTGCGCATGTACTATGACGAATAGTGCATCCGTGACTGTCGTGCACCGGTGCGGCACGCGATCATCGCCACATGCGCCGGCCGGCGCGTGTCGACGTAGCGGCAACCGGGCCGGCAGTCATGCTGACGACAGGGACAACCATTCGATGAACGAACAGGTAAACGAACAGGCGCTCAAGTCGCATACCGACCGGCGTCAGCTGCACCAGATCATCGCGGGGCTCACCGAGGGCGTGATCCTGATCGAGCCCGACCAGCGGATCGTCTGGGCGAACGAGGCCGCGCTCGCGATGCACGGCGTGACCGAGCTGAAGGCGCTCGGCGCGACCGTCACCGATTACCGCGAGCGCTTCCGGCTGCGCTACCGGAACAACCACCCGGTGCGCGACGGCCACTATCCGATGGATCGCGTGATCGCGGGCGAGGAGTTCAGCGACGTGACGGTCGAAGTCGAATCGGCCGCCGACGAAACCATGAGCTGGGTCCACCGCATCCGCAGCCTCGTGCTGACGAACGCGGCCGGCGAACCCGATTGCCTCGCGCTCGTGCTGCACGACGCGACCGAGTGGGCGAGCGCCGAGGAGCGCTTCGAGCGCACCTTCAACGCGAATCCGGCGCCGGCCGTGATCTGCCGGCTCGACGACCTGCGTTACGTGAAGGTCAACCAGGGCTTTCTCGACATGACCGGCCACGCGCGTGAAGACGTGCTCGGCCGCTCGGTGTACGAGATCGACGTGCTCGACCAGGCCGAGCGGCGCGAACTCGCGATCGAGCGGCTCGGCGAGGGCGCGACGATCCCGCAGATGGAGGCCGTGCTGAAGCTCGCGGACGGCAGCACGAAAGCGGTGGTCGTCGCCGGGCAGCCGATCGACATGAACGACGAGGCATGCATGCTGTTCACGTTCATGGATCTCGAGCCGCGCAAGCAGGCCGAGCGCGCGCTGCGGCAGAGCGAGGAACGCTTCGCGACGGCGTTCCGGATGGCGCCGGTCCCCACCGCGATCGTCACGGCCGACCGCTTCGAATTGCTCGACGTGAACGGCGCGTTCGCCGCGATGACGGGCTACGCGCAGGACGACCTGCTCGGCAAATCCGCGGACGAGATCGGGCTATGGGCCGAGCGCGGCGCATGGCAGCGCATCGAAGGCCAGCTCGCGCACGACGGCAGCGTGCGCAACGCCGACGTGCAGATCCGCACGCGTGAAGGCGACGTGCGCGATTGCGTCGTGTCGGCCGATCCCGTCGCGATTCACGGGCGCGACTGCCTGCTCGTCGCACTGCTCGACATCAGCGACCGCAAGCGCACGGAGATGGAGCTCGTCTACGCGATCGAGACGGCGATGCAGGATGCATCGTGGTTCAGCCGCACGCTGATCGAGAAGCTCGCGAACGTGCGGCGTGCGAATGCGCCGGATGCGGGCGCCCAGCTGTCGGACCTGACCGCACGCGAGCGCGACGTGTTCGACCTGCTGTGCCACGGTCTTGCCGACAAGGAGATCGCCGGCCGCCTCGGGCTCGCGCCGAACACGGTGCGCAATCACGTCGCGACGATCTACGCGAAGCTCGACGTGCACAGCCGCGGCGAGGCGATCGTGTGGGCGCGCGAACGCGGGATCGTCGGCGCGGCCGAAGCGAACGGCGCGCGCGGCGAGAAGGGCGGCACGAAGGACAAGGGCTGACCCAGTCGGTACGAATGCACCATGCGCGCTGGTGCATCCGCATCTGCCGCGCGCGGCGCCCGCTTGCGATCCTGTCCACTCGGCGGTGCGGCGCAGCCCGTCGCATCGCCGGCTCTCCCCAACCATCGCAGGAGACGACCATGGACAGGAATCGCATCGAAGGCAAGCTCAAGCAGGTCAGGGGTTCGGTCAAGGAAGCGCTCGGCAAGGTCACGGGCGACCGCAAGGCGGAAGCGGAAGGCGTCGCTGAACAAGAGGCCGGCAAGATGCAGGAGCAGGCCGGCGAGGCAGCCGATGCGGTGCGCAAGCAGACGGGCACCGATCGGCACTGACCGATGACGCGGCGCCGCGGGCGTCGCGATGGCCGGCCGGGCCGTCATCGCAACGATGATGCGCCGCCGGCATGACCACGGCCGCCCTTGATGGCCGGGCGCCGGCGCGGTATTCCGCGGCGCCGGTTTACCCGCGGCCCACCGTTGCGTGGGCCGCGCGCCGCCCGCGAACGCGGAACTTGATGACAAATCCTCACAACATAGTTCCGATATTTCGTTTGCTGCACGGGTATTGGCTACCCACAATCCATTCACCTCTTTCGCGATGAAAGGCTCTTCGGAGACGGAGCCGCGGCGATCGACCGGCCGATAAGGGCGTTGCGACGCTCCGCAGGCGGGCGACATGACCGGCACGCGGGAGGTTGCCGACGCGCGGCAGTCGCGCGTTGCATCCCGGCCCCCAGAACAAGGATTGTCATGACGTTCCGCATTCGTTCGCTTTCCGGCGTCGCATTGACCGCCGCGATCCTCGCGCTCCAGACCGGCGCGGTTCACGCGCAGGAGACGGTCGTCAAGGTCGGTGTGGCCGGCCCGCTGACGGGCGGCGGCGCCGCCTACGGCAAGGACATCGAGAACGGCGTGCGCATGGCCGTCGACGAAGCGAATGCCGCGCATACGACGGTGGGCGGCAAGCCCGTGAAGTTCGTCGTCGCGTCGCAGGACGACCAGAGCGATCCGCGCACCGGCGTGCAGGCCGCGCAGCAGCTCGCCGACGCGCAGGTGGCCGTCGTGATCGGCCACTTCAACTCGGGCACGACGCTGCCCGCGTCGAAGATCTACGCGAAGGCCGGCATTCCGATGATCACGCCGTCGGCGACCAATCCCGACATCACGCGCGCCGGGCTCGGCACCGTGTACCGCGTGATCGCGACCGACACGCAGAACGCCGGCAACGCAGGCGCCTATGCGGCGAGCGTGACCAAGGCGAAGCGCATCGCGATCATCGACGACCGCACCGCGTTCGGCCAGGGCGAAGCCGACGAATTCGAGAAGTCCGTGAAGGCGAACGGCGGCACGATCGTCGCGCGCGAATTCACGAACGACAAGGCGGTGGATTTCAGCGCGCAGCTCACGAAGATCAAGAGCACCAATGCCGACCTCGTGTTCTTCGGCGGCCTCGACGCGCAGGCCGCGATGCTCGTGAAGCGCATGCGCCAGCTCGGCATCCGCGCGCAGTTCCTCGCGGGCGGCGGCGTGATGAACGCGAACTTCATCAAGCTGGCCGGCAATGCGGCTGAAGGCGCGTCCGTGTGGGAATACGGGCAGCCGCTGTCGCGTCTTGCGAAGGGCAAGCAGTTCGAAACGAAATTCAAGCAGAAGTACGGCATCGACATGCTCGCGTATGCGCCGTTCGCGTACGACGCGACATGGATCGCGATCAATGCGATGCAGAAGGCGAACTCGACGAAGCCGGCCGATTTCAACGGCGCGCTGAAGGGCACGCGCTACGACGGCATCACGGGCACGATCGCGTTCACGAACACGGGCGACCTGAAGAACCCGAGCTCGACGCTGTATGAGGTGAAGAACGCCGCGTGGCAGCCCGTCACGACGCAATCGGCGGATTGAACGCCACCCGCGCGCGGACTTTCGCGGCGGCGCCGGACGTGCTGAAATGCCAGCAGCGATCGGGTGCGATCGCGGCGTACGCCGGTGTGGCAGCCGCACGAGTCTGCCCGCGCGACGCCGCGCGTGACGCGGCACGAACAACCCATGGGCGGGGCCGGCTGGCCGCGCCCGATATGTGCAACTGGAGTCAGTCGTGAGTTCTCAAGTCGTCATCGTCGGCGGTGGTGTGATCGGCAGCTCGATCGCCTATTTCCTGCGCGCCACCGATCCCACGGTCTCCGTGACCGTGATCGAGCGCGACCCCACCTATGCGCGATCGTCGTCGGCGTTGTCGGCCGCATCGATTCGCCAGCAGTTCTCGACGCCGCTGTCGATCGAGATGTCGCTGTTCGGCATCGACTTCCTGCGCACGATCGGCGAGCGCCTCGAAGTGGACGGCCACCAGCCGTCGATCGACCTGCACGAAGGCGGCTACCTGTTCCTCGCGACGCCGGCCGGCGACGCGACGCTGCGCGAGAACCACGCGCTGCAGACGAGCCTCGGCGCGGATATCCGGCTGATGGACCGCGATGCGCTGCGCGCGAAGTTTCCGTGGCTGAACGTCGACGATCTCGTGTCGGGTGCGTACGGCGTGAGCGGCGAAGGCTGGTTCGACGGCTACGGGCTCGTGCAGGCGCTGCGCAAGAAGGCGCAGGCGCTCGGTGCGCGCTACGTGCCGTCCGATGTGAAGGACGTGGTGCGCGACGGCCGCAAGGTGACGCACGTGGTCACGGCCGACGGCGAACGCTACGCGTGCGACACGCTCGTGAACGCGGCCGGAGCGTGGACGCGCACGCTGTCGTCGATGATGGGCATCGACATTCCCGTGTATGCGCGGCGCCGCAGCATCTTCAACGTGTCGTCGCCGGCGAAGCTCACGGATTGCCCGCTGCTGATCGACCCGACCGGCGTGTATTTCCGGCCGGAAGGGCGCACGTATATCTGCGGGACGTCGCCGAGCCCGGATCGCGACCCGGACGACCTGCCGCTCGACGAAGTCGACCACGACCTGTTCGACGAGGTGATCTGGCCGACGCTCGCGAACCGCGTGCCGGAGTTCGAGGCGCTGCGCGTGGAGAACTGCTGGTCGGGGTACTACGAGTACAACGTGTTCGACCACAACGCGATCATCGGGTATCACCCGGAACTCGACAACGTCGTGTTCGCGAACGGCTACAGCGGCCACGGGCTGCAGCAGGGGCCGGCGACGGGGCGCGGCGTCAGTGAACTCATTCTGGGCGGGCGTTACGACACGCTCGACCTGTCGACGCTCGGCTGGGCGCGTGTGCTGGAGAACCGGCCGATCGTCGAAAAGAACGTCGTGTAGCGCGGCGTACCCCGCCCGGTGTGGTGGGCGGGATTCTCCTTGTGTCTCACCTCATTGGCCCGACCGTGTCGGGCCTTTTTTGTTGCGCGTGCAATTGTGAGCGCGATTGCGGGTGCGATTGCGCGTGTCAGCCGACGCCGTAGATCGCGTCGCGCAGATCGAGCGTGTACGGGCCGTTCATCCCTTCGTAGAGCGTGTTCGACAGCGACACGACGGTGAGCCCGCGTGCGCGGTCGACGAACCACGAATGACCATAGACGCCGCCCCAGCGCCACGTGCCGGGCGACTCCGGCGACAGCGCCGCGCGCGGGTCGCGCAACACGGAAAACCCGATTCCGTAACCCGCGCCCGGCAGGTCGGGCAACTCGAGGTTGCCGGTGTGGATGCGGCCCATCTCGTCGACCAGTTCGGCCGGCAGAATGGCGCCGCCACCTGCCCGCAGCGTGTCCAGCACGTTCAGCACGTCGCCGGCGGTGCCGACCATCCCGGCGCCGCCCGATGCGAACGCATCCTTGTTGAGCGCGCGCGACGGCGAGTACGTCACGCCGATGGAGCCTTCGTAGATGGGTACGACTTCGTTCTCGGCGAGCCGGTGCGGCTGCGGCGTGTCGTTGACGTAAGGTGTCGCGAGCCGCGCGGCGTCGCGTGCGACGAATCCCGTGTCGCGCGTGCCGAGCGGGCGAAGCACCAGTGCATCGACCGCATCGGCGAGCGGCAGCCCGCTGGCGGCCTCGATCACCGCGCCGACCACGTCGATGGAGAGCGAGTAGTTCCAGCCGGTGCCGGGCGCGTACTGCAACGGCACGCTCGCGATCCTGCGCATGTTCTCGGCGAGCGTGACCGATGCGCCATCGAGCCCGTCCGAGACGCCCGCGCGTGCATACGCGCACGTCGCGTCGGGTTCCGCGTAGCGATAGCCGAGGCCGGCGGTATGCGTGAGCAGGTGGCGCACCTTGATCACCGGCACGCTGCCGTCACGCAGCGCCGGACGGAATTCGGGCAGCCAGCGCGTGACGTCGTCGTCGAGCGACAGCTTGCGCTGCGCGACGAGCGCCATGGCGGCCGCCGAGACGATCGGCTTCGTCACCGACGCGAGCCTGAACAGCGTGTCCTCCTGCATCGGCGTGCGTGCTTCCCGGTCGGCGAACCCGGCCGCGCGGTGATAGACGAGCTCGCCGTCGCGTGCGACCAGGACGACCACGCCGACGAGGCGTTGCAATTCGAGTTGGCGGGACAGTACCGCATCGACGCGCTCGGCAAGCGCGGGATCGGCCGACGGCTGCTGTGATGATGCTCGGTTGGGGATCATCGAAGACTCTGTCGTGAAGGGGGAGCAGACATGGTAGGCGGCGCGCGGCGGAAGTGCCATTTATCCATGCATGGAACAGGGCTTCGTGGGCTTCGTGCGCTGCAACGGCCGGCGAGGACGGCCACCGGGCGGGCGATTCAGCCGGGGGCCGCGGTGGCTCCGTTGCAGCGCGGCGCGCGGGCTGGCAGCGCGCCACGTCCACTTGCGCCGGGCAGCCGACAAAATATGCCCCAAGCGGCGCACGGCCTTCGTTAGAATCTGCTTTCGTCGAGAAAATAACGCAATTGCATGGGTGCAGCGCGGTATCGCATCACGGACACTGCTCGCCCAGATTTCATCGTTCATCTTTCACCGGAGGCGAGCATGCCAGGATTACTTCCCGATGTTGACCGCGAGGGGCTCCTCGAATATTCGGTGGTGTACACCGATCGCTCGGTCAACCATATGTCGCAGCGCTTTCAGGGCGTCATGCGCGACATCTCCGGCACGCTGAAGAAGGTCTACAACGCGAAGTCCGTCGTGATCGTCCCCGGCAGCGGGACGTTCGGCATGGAGGCCGTCGCGCGGCAGTTCGCCACGAACAAGAAGTGTCTCGTCATCCGCAACGGCTGGTTCAGCTTCCGCTGGTCGCAGATCTTCGACATGGGCAGCATCCCGTCCGAAACGACGGTGCTGAAGGCGCGCCCGGTCGAGGCGGGACGGCAGGCCGCGTATGCGCCGGCGCCGATCGACGAAGTGGTCGCCGCGATCAACGAACACAAGCCGGATCTGGTCTTTGCGCCGCACGTCGAAACCGCGTCCGGGATGATGTTGCCCGACGGGTATCTGCGCGCGGTGTCCGACGCCGTGCATGCGGTCGGCGGCATGTTCGTGCTGGATTGCATCGCGTCCGGCACGGTGTGGGTCGACATGCAGGCGAGCGGCGTCGATATCCTGATCAGCGCGCCGCAGAAGGGCTGGAGCGCGTCGCCGTGTTGCGCGATGGTCATGCTCGGCGAGCAGGCCCGCGAACGTATCGACGGCACGACCAGCACCAGCTTCGCGTGCGATCTGCGCAAGTGGCTGCAGATCATGGAGGCCTATGAAGGCGGCGGGTTCGCTTACCACGCGACGATGCCGACGGACAGCCTTGCGACGCTGCGCGACGTGATGAAGGAAACCGAGGCGTACGGCTTCGACAAGGTGAAAGAGGAGCAGCTCGAGCTGGGCAAGCGGATTCGTGCGTTGCTGGCCGAGAAGGGTTTCCGGAGCGTGGCGGCGCAAGGGTTCGAGGCACCGGGTGTCGTGGTCAGTTATACGGACGACGACGGGATTCGAACCGGGAAGAAGTTTGCCGACGTCGGGTTGCAGATTGCGGCCGGCGTGCCGTTGCAATGTGACGAGGGGGAGGACTTCAAGACCTTCCGTCTCGGGTTGTTCGGCCTCGACAAGCTGCATGATGTCGATGGGGCGGTTGCGCGGTTTGCTGATGCGTTGAACCGGATTCTTTAAGGCGCTTGGCGGATTTGGCGAGGCAGTGGACGGTGGGTGTGCGCGCCCGTGGCCTGCTGTCTCGCTGGATCGATGGTCATGGTCTTGTCTGATGCGCGCGTTCGGGCTCAGGGTTCGACGGACTCATGCGCAGCGAGGTCGGCCCATTGGTCTGTGTAGCTAACCTGAAGGGTTCGCATGGCATACGTCGTTCGACAGGAAGTCCCGTCGGTATCCGACTACATCGGCATTCGTCTTGCCGCCGGGTTGAGCAGAAAGTCGGAACAGGCTGCGACGATCGGGCTGAAGAATGGTCTTTTCAGCGTCGTTGCCTACTGCGACAGCGATCCGGTTGGCATTGGCCGCGTAATCGGCGACGGCGGCTGCTTCTTCGAGATCGTCGATATCGCGGTGTTGCCCGCTCACCAGAAGAAGGGCGTGGGCGACCTGATCATGCGGGCACTCATGGGCTACGTTCACGAGCACGCGCCGCCGACCGCCTACGTCAGCCTGATGGCGGATCACGGGACACCGAAGTTCTACGAGCGCTACGGTTTTCAATCGTCGGTGTTGCCTGAGAAGGCGGGGATGTTTCTGCGGATCACGTAACGTTGAGGCGTCGTATTCCCTGTCTCGGTGCGGCGGCCCGGTGTGCGCCGGTGCGCCTGCGCTAATTCACGCATACCGGCACCACCGGGTCGTTGCTGCCCGTATAGACGAATCCGTCTGAGATCCATTGATTCGAGTCGAGTCGATACCAGAGCCGCGTGGCGCCCCAGTTGCCATTCACGGAGTCGCCGTACTGGTGACAAGCGAGCTGCACGGTGCGCCCATTCTCGAGCGAACCGACGACCGGCGCCGACAATGAAGGCGCGCTGCGCAGATTCGCCGGGCCCGGTGCCTGTACACGCGCGCTGACGGGCGTGGACGGATCGCCGGAATCCGCGCTCCCGTAGTTGACCAGCCATGCCTGCGGGGAGACGCGCCGCTGGTTGCGAACCGCGTATCCGGAATACGGCGAAGGGCCCTCGAAGAATTGCCAGCCGCCGATCGTCATGCCATTGACGGACACGTCATTGCCATCCTTGCTCAATGAAAAGTGAACATGCGGCCCCGTCGTTTGTCCGCCGCACGGCAGGCCGTTTCCGACGCTGCCGAGATATTCCCCCTGACGGACACGCGTACCGCTGTTCAGCGACGTCAGCCGGACCATGTGGTAATAAGTCGTCGCATAGCCATTGTCGTGAACCACTTTCACGATGGCGCTGCCGTCGCGCTCGCAGCTCTTGTACAGATAGCCGTCACGCGCCGCCAGCACGCGGCCGTTGCCACCCGAGAAATCGAGGGAGTTATACGGCCTGCTTTGTCCGGACCAGCCGTGTGCACCGCCCGTCCAATACCACCCGTCATTCGGTTCCCACGGCAACGCAAGGCCCGGTTGCGGCAATGCAGCCGATCGCGGTGCAAGCGATGCGCGTCTCGACGCCAGGTTTTTCCGCTCGTCGGCCGCGAGCAGCGTGGATGGCGCCGCATCGAGCAATTCGCCAAACTTGCTGCTGCCCTCCACACCCGAGATCCATTGGCCATTCACGTAGCGCGCAATGAACAGCTTCGTGACGGGATCGCCGGATTCATCCTCGCGCAGGATTTGTGTCGCAGTGCCAAATAACCATCCGGAAACATCGTCGGTTTTTATTGCCTCGACCAGGCTGTCGTCCGACCGGGCCGGCAGCTTCAACGTCCCACCCGATCGGGATTCAAGCGCCTGCCCGATCGAGTGTTGCAACGACGTCTCGATTGGCGCCGCATGCGCGATTTCGGCAAGGTTGGCCGCAATCAGCAGGATTCCAATGGAGTATTGAATCGAATTCGAGGCGGAACGACTTGGTAAATTGCGCATTGTCAAATGAACCACGAAGAGGGTTTGTATGAAGTTCATGACGGCGCCAGCAAGCCTACATCATTCTCCAGTCATTGCAAGGAAAATGAAATATATCTGGATGCATTTTTAAATTGACTGCTTCAGGTGAAATTGTTGATGCGATAGTTTCAAAGTGATTTGACCACTCGGGAAACCGGAGTCGATTGATCTGGAATCGCCGTGCGGGGCGGTCTCAAAACGTCATCCAGGCGCAGCCTCGCGGCGAGCCGCGTCGTGACGCTGCCTGGATCGGAAAAGGATTCAATAAATGTCGAATTGGATTGGATCGTTTATGAAAAAGAAACGACCTGGATAGGGTCTTGTTAATATAAATTACATCGTCCTGACAAATATAACAGTTTGTTTTCAATCGAATCGATATTCAAATTGAGTCGCGACAAAATAAATCATTTCGATTGGTGAATTTTCAGGAGGGATGTGATGCATCGAATGCTGCTTGGCCGGCTGTTTGCCGGTGCGCTCGCGCTTGCGACGGCGATTCCTGCCCACGCGGAAAGCGCCACGGACGTTTCGCCCGTCTGCACGACGGTCCGGACCGAAACGAGCAAGAATGCGCTGTTGAGCCGGACCAGTTACTGCCAGAAAACCGAGCCGCTCGTCTATGTCGCGATAGACGGCCAGAACAATGAAATCGGCCGAGTGGCGATTGACGCCTATGCGTATTCCGACAATCCGTCGAACCAGCTCGCATGGCCGGTGACGTTCCGCTTCCGCACGCGGGTCCTGTCCGGCAATCCGCCCGGCCTGATGATCAAGCCGATCGTCGAATGCGGCTCCGATTGTACGGTTGCGCCCAATGCCGGCGTGCCGCTCGCCCTTGGCGGGCTGTCCAACGAGCTATCGGTGGTGATCACGCCCAACATGGGATCCGGTAATCCGCTCAGGTTCAGTCCGACGCTCGAGTACCGGGTGGCCAAATCGGGAGACTCGTTCGAGAACGGCGCAAGCATGAATCCCTACGCGGGCGCAGGCTATATTCCCAATATTCGATGCGACGTCGCGCTCGTCAAGAGCAACTCGCAAGGATGCATTTACGCGGACGCACCGGCCGTTCTGCGTACCATCGTCGCCACGAATCCCGACGTCGACGAATCCGCGATCCATATCCGCGAGGCGCAAGCTGCCGGCCGTCCCGGCAAGTTCGTACCGATGGGCGATGGCACGATCTTTCCGGATACCTTTGCGTCCAGGCCGCTGACACGCACCCGCGACGCAGCACTCCGGCGGGCCAATCGGGACACGTCCAAGCAGCAATGCGTCGCGAAATTCGGTTCGGTCACCGGCCAGTGCACGTTCACCGGCGACCCGGACGAAACGCCGTCCGATTGCGATTGCGACGAGTATCCGTTTGCCTCGACAGAGGAAGGCGCATCAAGGGATCCGGAAGTATCGGTCAAGCGTATCGATGCGAGTGATAATCGACGTGCGGGCGCTTTCCTCGGCAATTTCTATTTGAATCAGCGCGTGCTCGACCAGGAGCAGTTCTACGTCGATGTCGGTTCTCCGCAGTCTGCGGCAAGACGTTAAGCCACGGGCGACGATAACCGTACCTGTGCCGCGGTTCGCAGGCATCCTTCGAACCACGGCATGACAACACCCATCACCATGAACGATCACGAGAACTTCCCCTTCTGGCTCGACCAGCCCTACAAGCTCTGCCGACGGGTCGTGCCGGGCGCGATGCAATCCGAGACGATTCCGGTCGAGGATGCGCTGACGCGCGTGACGGCGGCGGACGTTTTCGCCCCCGAGAATGTTCCGCCGGTTCCGCTTGCTGCGGTCGAAGGCTATGCGATGCGCGCATCCGATACCGCGCATGCCGCGCAGGGTGCACCGGTCGAGCTCGAATTCCAGTTCAGCCGGCGCGCGCTTGCCTCGCCGGCCGGCAGTCCGGCGGCTCGCGCAATCGGCGCGCAGTGTGCGGTCGATGTCCCACCGTATTTCCCGCTGCCGGAAAATGCCGACGCCGTCGTCCCGAAAAGCGACCTCGAGGTTTCGTACCGTGGCGCTCGATCGTTTCTGCTGCTGCATGCGCCGCTATCCGCCGGCCAGCATGTGATCGCACCGGGCAGCGAATTTCGGCAAGGCAACCTGCTCTTGCCCAGGGGCAGCCGGATAACGGCCGAACGGCAGATCGCGCTGACGGCCGCAGGCGTACGCGACATCGAGGTGACGAAACGGCCGCGCATCGGCGTGGTGATCGTCGGGTATGAGCAGTGCGCAACCCGCACCGTTCGCGAGCGCTGGCAGCGGCCCGACACGAGCGGACCGTACATCCGGGGGGTACTGCAGCGCTGGGGATACGAGGTGGGTTCGGTCGAGTACATCGAGCCGCCGGACATGGCACGGCCGCCGCTTGAGGTGCAGCAGAACGAATACGCGTTCAAGAAGAAACTGGCCGAGCTCGCGCAGCGTTACGACCTGATCGTCGGTGCCGGGCTGCCTGCCGTGCCGCCCTTTCGGAATCTGGGGCTGAATATGCCGTTGGTGTACGCCTACGACGAAACGACTGTCGACATCAAGCAAACGCCAGCTGATCGCTTCAACTTCGGACGTAGCGACAATCGCTCGCCGCCGAAGAAAACCATGCTGACGCTCACGCGCCCGGACGGTACGCAAGGCGGGACGACGCTCCTGACCAGCTACGATCAGGCCACGCTGATCAACCTGCCGGGCCACACGAGCGCAGTGGCGATGCTGATGCACGCGATCATGCCGCGTGTGCTCGATTCACTCGAGCACGCGTCAACACCGGGGCCTCATTGGGAGTCCGGGATCGTCGACCACGGCGTCGAGCGCGATGCCCGACTGAACGCGATGCGATGGGGCAATCTGCATCGCGGCGTCGACGGAAACCTGGTCGTTCGCCTGTTGCCGTCCGATGCCTACGGGCTGATCGGCGGCGTCGTTCGTGCCGATGTGCTCGTCGCGATCCCCGCCGGGGAGTTTCCCTTGGCAGCAGGGTCGTCCGTGCTGTTCCTGCGTCTCGACCGCGACCTCGCCAGTGAACCGCCGCGCCCCGTGGCGGAGGCAGCCGTCGAGGCGGCCATACCGTCACCGGTGGTCGACGCCCGCGTGACGACCCGCGATACCGACGACGCGCGCAACATCGATCTTCGCGAAACATGGCGGCAGCTCGAAGCGGCCTTCGCCGCCGACGCGTCACGTCTGCCGGGTGGCCTCAACGGGCCGGCGTCCGACGACGAGATCGCAGCCTTGCAGACTGCGCTGGGAACGCAACTTCCTGACGCATTCGTCGACAGCCTGCGCATTCACGACGGCCAGGCCGATTCGGGGAATGAATTTTCCGGAAGTGATGCGCTGCTGAGCGCGCACGAGATCCTCGCGCAATGGCGTATCTGGAAAGGTCTCGTCGACGGAGGCGATTTCGACGGTATGGAATCGGAGCCGGATCCGGGCATCAGGGACGACTGGTACAACCTGAAGTGGATTCCGTTCACGCATGACGGCAGCGGCAATCATCTGTGTATCGACCTCGATCCCGCGGAAGACGGTTTCCCGGGGCAAGTGATTCGGGTCTGGCATGATGACGCGCGACGCGAGCGCATCGCCGGGAGCTTTTCGGCGTGGCTTGTCCGCGTCGCCGACGAGGGGCAATCAAGCTGAGCACCCGCCGGCGGTGATGACGGCGGGGTGTCGGCCGCTACATTGATGAGCATGCTCCAAGGGCAATGCCGGTGGACCCTTGGGCGAGCACTTGTCTGCGCAGGGCATACAGGCGTTTCGTGCGCTACCGGGGCAGGCAGTACAAGACGTCAGGACACCCTTCCTCGTTCCTGCTTCCGTCGCTGTATGCAATCGCCACGAACCCCTGCCGCTCGTAAAACGCAGCGGCATCGCGATTCATCTGGAACGTGTAGAGCTGGAGCTTGCCAACCGTCTGCGACTTCACCGATTCGAGGAGCGCAGAACCAATCCCTTGCCGCTTGAATTCGGGGTGCACATACAACTGGTCAAGCCATGCCACGCCATCAGCAACAACGTGTGCGGCCATGCCGACGATGCGGTTATCGTTCACGGCAACGGTGACGTTGCCCGACGGCACAAGCATGTTGGCAACCCAATCGCGGACGGCGGCTTCCGAATGCGCAAGCGGCGCATACGATGCCAGCGTGTTGCGCGACCGTAGATAGACTTCGGCTACTTCCGCGGCATCATCTGAAATCGCTCGACGCAAGATCAAGGGCATGTATCTCCCGCTCCGAAGTCTTCAAAAGGTGCACCACAATAGCAGCACGGAATCGAACTTCCAATATCGCGCAGCATGCTGTTGCAACCGGCGAAACCGGGAGTTCAGCGCGACATATCGAGTCCACGCAACAACGAATCGGCAGCGCGATCGCATCACCGATTCGCAGCTTCATTCCCGGATTCCAGAGGGCCAACATTCCCGTATCATCTGTCCGATTCGCCGGATCGCACGACCCGGCGATTCCGCACACAGGAAAGGACGAGCGATGAAGGTCGAAGGGCGCCGCGGCCACGGTAAAGCGAACGAGCGAAACGCGACGGCAGCCCCGAAGCGTGCCGGTAATGCACCCGTCACGAAGAGCACCGACCCGCGCGACTACCAGCATGCACCCGGCATCGCCGCCGTCATGCCGAAAGCCTTCCCCGACGGCTTCGTCGTCGCAGAGCACCGGCACTCCCGCGCACAACTCGTCTACACGACGACCGGCATCGCCGAAGTCGTCGCGTGCCAGTCGCTGTGGATGATCCCGCCGCATCGCGCACTGTGGATTCCGCCCGACCTGCCGCACGCGATGCGCGCCCACGGGCAACTCGAAATGCGTACCGCCTACGTCGACCCGAAAGCGTACCGATCGGCAACCCCGGATCAGCCAAGCCTGGTCAACGTGTCGCCGCTGCTGCGTGAATTGATCGCGCGCGCGTCGTCTTTCCCGGTCGAGATCCCTCCCGACGGCCGCGACGATCTCGTCATCCAGCTCATGCTCGCCGAAATCGAGTGGTCGCCCGAGCAACCGTTGCGGCTGCCGTCCGGCCAGGACCGGCGCCTTGCCCGCGTCTGCGACGCGATTCTGGCGAATCCGGCCGACCAGCGAACGCTGACGGAATGGGCCGATGAAGTCGGTGCGTCGAGCCGGACCCTGGCCCGGCTGTTCACGGCTGAAACCGGGCTGTCGTTCAGCCAGTGGCGCCAGCAGGCCCGGATTTCGGCCGCGCGCCCGCTGCTGGCATCGGGCCGCTCCGTGATCACCGTGGCGGCCGAACTCGGCTACGAAACCACGAGCGCCTTCTCGACCGTGTTTCGCCGGTTTGCCGGCATGACGCCCAGCGCTTACGCGAAACTGTCCGATTCCGCGTAGCAAACGTCTTTCCAGCAAACGCAGGGCGTGGCGCACACGCTTATCGTGTCGGTCATCGAATCACTCACCGAACGAGGTAAGCCGACATGACGCGACACGACATCGAATTCCAGTCCGAAGGTGCCACGCTGCGAGGCTGGTACTACGAGCCGGCGCAGCGTATCGCCGATACCGCGACGTATCCGGCCATCGTGATGGCGCACGGCTTCTCCGGCGTAAAGGAACAGTATCTGGACCGCTATGCCGAGGTATTCGCCGCCGGCGGCTTTGGCGTGCTGCTCTACGATCACCGGAATTTCGGCGCGAGCGACGGCTACCCGCGGCAGGAGATCGACCCCGTGCAACAGAGGCGCGGCTATCGCGATGCGATCAGCTATCTGCTCACGCGCCCGGACGTCGACGCCGAACGCATCGGCATCTGGGGCACCAGTTACAGCGGCGGCCACGTGCTCGAAGTCGCGGCGATCGACCGGCGCGTCAAATGCGTGGTGTCGCAGGTGCCGACGATCAGCGGGTATCAATCGGCGTTGCGTCGTACGCGTTCCGATCTGGTGCCGGCGGCGCTGGCTCGCTTCGATGAAGATCGCAGGCAGCGATTCGCGGGCGCCGCGCCGGCGATGTTGCCGGCTGTCAGCGCCGATCCCGCGACCGCCTGTGCGATGGCCGGTGCGGATGCATACCGGTTCTTCACCGAGTCGGCAGCGCAGTTCGCCCCGAACTGGAAAAACGAAGTGACGCTGCGCAGCGCCGAGCTGTCGCGCGAGAACGAGCCTGGCCAGTATGTCGATCGCATCTCGCCCACCCCGTTGCTGATGATCGTGGCCGACCAGGATCTGCTGACGCCCACCGACCTTTGCCTCAACGCGTGGGGAAGTGCGCTGGAGCCGAAGCGGCTGCTCATGATCAAGGGTGGGCACTTCACGCCGTATATCGAGCACTTCGAAGCAACCAGCCAGGCGGCAGTGGAATGGTTCACGCTGCATTTGCGCAGCACGCGTTGATCGGGCCCGTTGCGGCGTTGGTTGTCTCCGCGGCTTGCATGAAGGCCGGCGCTGCCGGTTCTGACGGCGACTGCATTTGCAAGGACCTTGTATCCCGCTCGTTGGCCCGACTGTGTCGGGCCTTTTTTGTTCGATCGCGAGCGGGTGTGCCGGCGACGGCCACCTGTGGCAACATCGCGGTGATTTCCACATTCCATCCGGGTGCCGGCAGACCCATCTATCCGAGGGGGAGTCATGTTTGACCATGTCAAATTCGGCGTGACCGACTTTGCAGCCAGCAAGGCGTTTTACCTGAGCGCGCTCGAGCCGCTTGGCGTCGTGGTGCAGGGCGAGGGCGAGCCGTCGTACGGCATCGAGATCTCTCCGCCGGGCAAGCCGTCGTTGTGCCTGTTCCAGACCTCGGAGAAACCGGCGCACCTTCACATCGCGTTCGTGGCCGACAACCGGCAGCAAGTCGACGCGTTCTATCGCGCGGCGCTGGCGGCCGGCGGGAAGGACCATGGCGCGCCGGGGCTGCGGCCGCACTATCACGCGAATTACTACGCGGCGTTCGTCATCGGGCCGGATGGACACAATATCGAGGTGGTTTGCCATCAGGCGGAGGGGTGAATCCCTTGCGAGCAGAATGGGGAGGCCAGGCCGCTTGCGACGTCGCGCGTCGATGAATCGTAGGTGACCGATGCATCCGAAACGATGAGCAAACTCACGCCCCGCACAAGCAACGGAGCTTTCCGGAATGAGCGACATCGCCATTGACATCCCTTTTCCCGTCATCGCGATGATCTACGGTGCCATCTACTGGCCCCTGACGCTGTGTGTCGGCGCCGTGGGCATGTATGTTGGCGTGACCCGTCTGCGCGGCGTCTGGCGCGTCGTGTGCGTCGTCATTGCGCTCTTGTTCATCGTTGACGCTGGCGCGGGGATCTATGAGTCCGTCAGGCAAGGTCTGAATACCTGACTCGCCGGTGTACGACACCCGGCGGACACGCGTTGCAGCGTGATGTCGACAAGCGGCGAATACGATACCAACACTGTCGGGGGCGGGAGGCGCAGGCTTCCTGAAAGAGACGATGCCAATCAGCAAATTGAAGGCAATGCCGGCGTTTCGCGTCGATGCGCCGCGGCAGATCCGTCACGCGATCGCGCTCTTCACGATTGTCTGGCTCATCGAG
The DNA here is from genome assembly GCF_004343765.1 of Burkholderia sp. SRS-25. Classification (NCBI taxonomy): domain Bacteria; kingdom Pseudomonadati; phylum Pseudomonadota; class Betaproteobacteria; order Burkholderiales; family Burkholderiaceae; genus Burkholderia; species Burkholderia sp. SRS-25. Next base: position 195,892 of record NZ_PTXM01000015.1, on the reverse strand, counting down.
GTCGGATTCGCTGTCTGGCTCGTGATGATGGGTTTCGATCAGGCAGGCCAGGTATCCGCGGCGAAGGCCGTGCTCATGCGTCAAGGCATCTTGCTGGTCGCGATAGTCCAGGGCTCCTGGCTTTTTTTGAACGCCGGCCTGATCGTGGGCCTCTGCCAGCGGCAGAAGCTGGCGCGCATGCTGGAACTCGTGCTCACGATCATCACGACGCTGGCTTTTATCGTGGTGGGATTTCCTTTCAGGGTGAGTCTGATCGAAGTGGGCTTTTTTGCGAATGCGATCGCCACCGTGCTCATTTACACGGGCCCGTGTACGCGCTGGTTCCAGGCAGTGGCTTCTTCATAAACGCGTCGCACCTTTGCAAAAAGGCGGCTTTCGAGCCACGACATGAAGGCTCAACGGAGAAACGAGCGATGACCCCGAGAAGCATCCGCAGGGCAACGGCAGACGACGTACCGACGCTGACTCGAATCCGGAATGACGCGCACGCGAAGAAGCTCACATACGACGACCATGTGTGGGGCAAGGAAGGCGACGGATTCTCCGAGGCGTGGGTACGCAACAACGTGTCCCAAAAGGACGTGTATGTCGTCGAAGTGGACGGTGCGTTGGCCGGAAGTTTCTCGCTCGCCTTCGACGAGGACGCGCACTGGGGGCCGCAGGAACCGATCGCCGGCTATGTGCACGGGCTGTGCGTGCGGGAAGCTTTCAACGGGCAAGGGCTCGGCAGCTTCATGCTCGACTGGTGCGGGCGCAAGGTGAGCAGCCTGAACCGGCGTTTCGTTCGACTCGATTGCGCCGTGGAGAACGTGACGCTCTGCGCTTACTACGAGTCGCTGGGCTTCATTCGCGTCGGGTTGAAACCGGACGGGATCGTCTGGTCACTGTACGAGAGGGCGGCTGAGTAGCTCTCCGTCGTACCTGACGCCACGTCAAGCACGCTCATTCGACAGAACCGGCCGGATCATCGACAATTCGCGCCTGTCAAAACATGAGAGAAGGGGGCAGGTGCATGCGCGGGTTCCGTAAAACGCTTGGGGTGATCCTGGGCCTTTCCGTCGTTGGCGTTACGGGCGTTCAAGCCGCCTCCAACGAGCTGGCCTTCCCGCGTTTCACCCAGACGGAGGGCCGGACGGATAGCGACGGGCTCCCGCTGTCCGGCGCGAAACTCTGCGTGCTCCCTGATCGCGCGCCGTGTTTCCAGATGCCGCCTGCGCCGCTTCCCAATTCTCCGAAGGAGTTTTACCAGTTCGGACTGACGCCACGGTCCGAACGATTGCCGATTGCGTCGGGCGGTTCCTGGGTGTTCTTCTCGGGGATGTTCTCGGGCGGCGGCAGCGGGATGCTGGAGCGCGTGGCGATCCTGCGTTACGGCGCGAACGGCAGGATCGAGAACCTGATGCCGGAAGTCACCCAGACGGAGTCGGCCGACCGCGCGATGTGGAAGGTGCCGGACGTGTCGCCCTATCCGGTGTTCGTTCGGGCGGACTTCGTGTGGGCCGACAACGAGGATCATTTCGGCAAGCACTTCTTCGAAGTCGACGCGTGGGTGTTCGATCCCGCGACCAGCCTGTACAGGAAGCGGTTTTCGTACCGGACGACCAAACGCTATGACCGCGGCGAGGGCTCGGACCATGTGCTGAGCGCCGAGCGTGCGGAAATTCTGCGGCGCCTCGCGGCCAGCAAGTAGCCGCCTACCGCTGCGCGTCCCCGTAAGTCTCCCTGCAAACCTCGCGCAACGCGTCGACGAGCAGATCCCGCGCGGGCGAGCGCGAATCGGCGGCGCGGGTAAACAGCGCGATGGGCGGGAGCGTCCACACCAGCGAGTAAGGCACGATCGCCACGCCGGCGATCCGCACCAGTTCTTCCGCGATATCGGCGGGCACGATCGAGACGGCCTCGTCGCTCGACGCGATCATCTCGCCGATCAGCTTCGACGAATAACTTTCGACGATCGGGACGGGCGGCGCGATGCCGGCCGACAGGAACAGGTCGGTCACCTGTTCGCGCATCGGCGTGTGCGGCGCGCCGAGAATCCAGTCGAGCGCGTGCAGCTTGTGCCAGTCGAGCGCGGTGCGGGCCAGTTTCGCGGCAAGGCGCCGGCTCGCGATCATGCGCGGCTGCTGCTGGTACAGCACTTCGAACGAGACCTGGCCCAGGTCGATCGCCGACGAGGCCCGCCCGATCACGATGTCGACGCCGTGATCCCTGAGCTGCAGCAGCAACTGATCGCTGGTGCCTTCGTGAATCGTCACGGTCAGGCGCCTTTCCATGCGCGCTTGCAGCCGCTTGAGCGCCGCCGACAGCATGTGCCCGGAAATGAACGGGATCACGCCGATGTGCAGGTGGGCCCCATGCCCGGCGGCGACGGCCTCCATCTCGCGGGCGAGGTGGTCGAGATCCTTGATCATCGCTTTCGCCCGCTCGAGCACGACCGCGCCGAGCGCGGTGGGCCGCATGCCGCGCGACGAGCGCTCGAACAGTGGCGTGCCGAACATGCTCTCCAGCTCGGACAGCGCGTTCGTCACGGCGGGCTGGCTGCTGGCCATGTGCTCCGCGACGCGCGTCAGCGACCCGTGCTGCTGGATCTGCAGCAACAGCACCAGGTGCCGCATCTTCAAGCGGGCGCCCAGCCGCCTGACCACGTCGTTTGCGTCAAAAGTCATTGACTGGTCACGTATGCATCATGAAAAAGTGATGGGCCGATATTAAAACAGAATCATCACCTTATGGCGGATCCCTAGAATCACCTTCATGGATCGCGCCGGGACTGGCCTGGCGCCCGTGCCCGGATCGAAAACATGAAACAGACTGAGACACAGCAGCAGGCAGCGTTCGACTATCACGAATTTCCGACCCCGGGAAAGATCTCGGTCGTCGCCAGCAAGCCGCTCGTGACCCAGCGCGATCTCGCGCTGGCGTACACGCCCGGCGTGGCGGGCGTGTGCGAGGCCATCGCCGCCGATCCGCTGCAGGCGCACCGTTTCACGAGCCGCGGCAACCTGGTGGGCGTGATCACGAACGGCACGGCCGTGCTGGGCCTGGGCAACATCGGCCCGCTCGCGTCCAAGCCGGTCATGGAAGGCAAGGCCGTGCTGTTCAAGAAGTTCGCGGGGATCGACGTGTTCGACATCGAGATCAACGAAACCGATCCGGACAAGCTGGTCGACATCATCGCCGGTCTGGAGCCGACCTTCGGCGGCATCAACCTCGAGGACATCAAGGCGCCCGAGTGCTTCACGGTCGAGCAGAAGCTGCGCGATCGCATGAAAATTCCGGTTTTCCACGACGATCAGCACGGCACCGCCATCACCGTCTCCGCCGCGTTCATCAACGGGCTGAAGGTGGTTGGGAAGTCCATCAAGGAAGTGAAGGTCGTGACGTCGGGGGCCGGCGCCGCCGCGCTCGCGTGCCTCGACCTGCTGGTCGACCTCGGGCTGCCGGTCGAAAACGTCTGGGTGACCGACATCGAGGGCGTCGTCTATCGCGGCCGCACCACGCTGATGGACCCGGCGAAGTCGCGCTTCGCGCAGGAAACCGACGCGCGCAAGCTGGCCGACGTGATCGGCGGCGCGGACGTGTTCCTGGGCCTGTCGGTCGGCGGCATCCTGACCGCCGACATGCTGAAGGCAATGGCGCCGCGCCCGCTGATTCTCGCGCTGGCCAATCCCACGCCGGAAATCTTCCCGGAACTGGCGCATGCGACGCGTGACGACGTCGTCATCGCGACGGGCCGCTCGGACTACCCGAACCAGGTCAACAACGTTCTCTGCTTCCCGTACATCTTCCGCGGCGCGCTGGACGTGGGCGCGACGACGATCACCCGTGAAATGGAGATCGCCGCCGTTCACGCGATCGCCGGGCTGGCCGAGGAAGAGCAGAACGAAGTCGTCGCGGCGGCCTACGGTGCGTACGACGTGGCGTTCGGCGCGCAATACCTGATTCCGAAGCCGTTCGACCCGCGCCTGATCGTGCGGATCGCGCCGGCGGTGGCCAAGGCGGCGATGGAGGGCGGCGTGGCGAAGCGCCCGCTGACCGATCTCGATGCGTACGTCGAGCAACTGCAGCAATTCGTCTACCATTCCGGCGCGTTCATGAAGCCGCTGTTCGCGACGGCGCGCCGCCTGGTGCGCGACGGCGGCAAGGCGCGGATCGTCTTCACCGAAGGCGAGGACGAGCGCGTGCTGCGCGCGGTGCAGGTGATCGTCGACGAGAAGCTGGCGCGGCCGATCCTGGTCGGGCGCCCGGAAGTGCTGCTGGCGCGCATCGAGCGATTCGGCCTGCGGATCCGGCTCGGTCAGGATGTCGAAGTGACCAATCCGGAATATGACGAGCGCTTCCCGCAATACTGGACGAAGTACTGGGAGCTGCGCTGCCGGGACGGCATCTCGAAGGAGATGGCGCGGGTCGAGATGCGCCGCCGCCTGACGCTGATCGGCGCCATGATGGTGCGGCTCGGCGATGCGGACGGGATGATCTGCGGGACGGTGGGCGAGTATCACAACCACCTGCGGTTCGTCGACGAAGTGATCGGGAAGAAGCCGGGTGCGTCGACCTATGCGGCGATGAACATCCTGTTGCTCGACCAGCGGACGGTCGCGCTGGTGGATACGCACGTCAACGACAATCCCGACGCGGAGCAGATCGCGGAATTCACGATCGCCGCGGCGCGTCAGATGGAATGGCTGAACCTGACGCCGAAAGCGGCGTTGCTGTCGCGATCGAACTTCGGGTCGGGAAGCGCGGCGTCGGGCGTGAAGATGCGCCGGGCGCTGGAGATCGTCCGGGAGCAGGCGCCGGATATCGAGGCGGACGGCGAGATGCATGGCGACTGCGCGCTCGACGAGGGCTTGCGGTCGAAGCTGCTGCCGATGTCGCCGCTGAAGGGCGCCGCCAACCTGCTGGTTTGCCCGAACGTGGATGCGGGGAATATCGCGTACAACCTGCTGAAGACCGAAGCGGGCAGCAATGTGGCGGTGGGGCCGTTCCTGCTGGGCGTCAACGCGCCGGTGAACATCCTGACGTCGAGCGCGACGGTGCGCCGGATCGTGAACATGGCGGCGTTGACGGTGATCGAGGCGAATCGCAACGCGTCTGCTTGAGCAGGCAATGGAAGCGGGGCGGTGGTGGCCCCGCGACGCGCCGTGTAGCGGAATCCGGGTGGTAGCGGGTTCCGCTATCCGGTTGCCCGGTGAACGAGTGTCGCGGGTGTCGGTAGCGGTTGGCGGCGGGCACCTTCGGGCGTCGGCAATCCGGACGTCGGCAATCGTTTGCACGCAGACCCGGACGTCGGTTTTACCCTGACGCGCACCCGCCCCATCCCGGCACCGAAGTTGCAGTGCATTTAATAAGTATCACGTAACAACTTCGTCGGCGCGACACCCTGCCGCATCCCCTTTTGATACCGATCCTAACGATCTTTTTAGGGCTCGCCATTTCCTATATCGTCCGATAATTACCTTTTATTTTCGTCTAAAATCGCGCTTCTTCTTACTTTATGACGGGAAACGTTTTGATTAAACTGACGAAAAATATCTCGCGCACGGCCATCGCCGCCTGCGTCGCTTATGCCGGGCTCCTGCCTTTATCCCGGCCCGCTGAAGCCCAGGTCGAACCTCTGAAGAATCCCGTCTACGGCGTGACTCTCGACGACCTGACCAAGCTGGACGCGATCGTCGCGTCGCTGCAGAACCTGCCGTACAAGCCCACCGTGCGTGTCGTGTTCGATCCGGGTACGTCGGCCGCCGACTACTACGCACCGCTGCTGCGCCTGCACGCCGTCGCGTACGTGATGGGCGAAGTCTACGATTCTTACTATTTCCCGACAGATCTGGCCACGTATCAGGCGCGCACGCAGGAACTGGTGTCGCAGCTGAAGAACACCGTCGACGTCTGGGAGATCGCGAACGAAATCAACGGCGAATGGCTGCGTAACAACCCGAACGGCACGAATGCCGTGGTCAACTCGCAAGAGCAGCAGATCGGCCAGATGGTTGCCGCGGCCAACCAGATCGTCAAATCGAACGGCGGCAAGACGGCCATCACGCTGTACTACAACGACGACAGCAAGGGCACCAACTGCTGGGAGAAGCCGCAGGATTACTGGAAGACGTGGCCGACCACCTTCCTGTCGTCGACGGTCCGCCAGCAAGCCGACTACGCACTGTTCAGCTACTACCCGTATCAGGATTGCCCGGGGCTGAATCCGTCGTGGAAGAACGATTTCGCGGCGCTGGAAAGCATCTTCCCGAACGCGAAGGTCGGCTTCGGTGAAATCGGCACCTCGGATACCGCCGCGCCGGCGTCGGTGCAGCAGAACCTGATCAAGACGTACTACCCGATGGTCAACAGCATGACCGATCCGCGTTTCATCGGCGGATTCTTCTGGTGGAACTACGTCGAGCAAATGCTCCCGTATTCGACGAGCTCGTACTTCCAGTTGTTGCGTCAAACGATCCTTCCGCTCAAGTCGCCCAACTAAGCGAAAAGCGTCGTTCAAGATCAAGCGTCAGCGTCGATGGCTAGAACCACAATGTCGCGCGTACCACGAGACCACGTGCGCGTGCCGCTGACGTCAACCCGAACCGGTATTGCACCGTGACATCCAGATAGCTTGCCGGCGCGCTATATCGGCCTTCGCGAAACCAGTACCGAAACTGGATACCGGGCCCGGCACCGATCGCCGTCTTGTCCGGCTGCCGATTGTCGTGATCGCCGGCCACCGCGACGTGCGGGTAGATGGTCAGCCGATCGCTGATCATCGGCAAACGCCAGGTGTGCCCGTAACGCAACTCCGAATAAATGATGTATCGCCCCGCGCTGATGAAGTAGGCGCCTTCAACGTACGCCTGCCAGCTGCGCCAGCTCGGCTCGGTGACCCTCAGGTCGGTCCCGCCTTCCGACGAATAACCCACGCGCATCAGCCAGTCGGTCATCGACAGGCTGCCGACGTGGAACAGCCGCTCGGCGGTCAGCACGACGTTCTGGTCGGGCAGCGGTTTGTAGCGCGCGCCCACTGAACCCTGCACGGTCGGCAGACCGGTCGTGTTGCCCGATCCATCGTAGGCCGTGCCGTATCCGCGTACGAAGAACTGGAAGATGCGGCCGTTCTGATAGCCGATCTTCGGCGGCTGCCAATACACTTCCACACCCGGCTGCAACACGCTGATGGTGCCTTGTGGACCGAACGCGGCCGACTGGTACGGCGCGCTCAGCACGAACCCCCAGCTGCGCTGAAGCTGCTCGACCTCGCGCCGATAGCCGAACTTGTGCTGCGCATCGAAGGTGTGTTCGTTTTCATCGGCGTCGAGGCTGTGCTCGAACAGATCGATGGACTCCTGGTTCAGCCCGATCCGCTTGGCGGCGTAGCCCGCGTCCGCGTAGTTCATCGCATTGCCGGCGCCGCCGGAAAATCCCTGCTGAAATGCATCGAGCGCCTCACGATCCTTGTGGTCGCGCAGGAGGTCATAGGCCTCCTGCAACTTCTGTTGCGCGGTATTGTCGACCGGCGGCTCGGCGGCTTGATTTTCCTGCCGCGCCTGCGCCGCGATCGACGCGGCCATGTTGCGCTCGCCGTCGGTCGTCGCGTCGCTGGCCGCCAGGTCGGCCATGCGGATGGCGGTGTCGCGGTCGCCGGCCTGCAGGCTCATCTGCGCGATGCGCACCTGGATCACGGCCGATTTTTCATCGGCCAGCGGCGCCAGCGCGATGCCGGCTTCATGCGGAAGCTTCGCCGCGAGCGCACTGTCCGACCAGGCGAGGCGCAGGTTGCGCTGCTGTTCCTTGCTCCAGTTCCCGGTCGCAACGGCGGCCGCGAAATCGCTGCAGGCAACGTCGTAGCGCATCTGACGCTGCGCCAGGTAGCCGTGCTGCGCGCGTACCGCCGCACTCTTCGGAAAACGAACGATCAGCGATTCCACCATCGAGTCCGCTTCGTCGACCTTGCCTTCCCGTCTGTATACGTCGACGAGCAGCAACCCGAGCTGTTCGCTTCCCGGCTGAATCTTGATGGCGCGCGCCGCATACACTTCCGCGAGGGGCAGGTCACCGGCATTGATTGCCTTGTAGGCGCTGTCGGCGAGCTTGTAGGCCTTGGGCGTCAGTTGCTGCGCGGCGGATACCGGTGCCTGCCAGGCCAGCGACACGGCGATCGCCAGTGCGCTCAACCCTGCGCAGCGCCTGAGGCCGGCCGCGATCGGGAGTTTCGAATGCTTCATGCCTGTTCTCCCGATGGTTTTTGCACGGGAGCGCCCTGCTGCGCTGCCGGGTCGCCATCGCGTATGCGAGCGAGTTCGACGAAGCGCGAGTGCCGGGAGAGTTCGGCGGCAATCTCCGCATCGCACGCGATGAAGTAGGCCACGTTCGATCGGGCTCCCCGCCGTACGACATCCTGTTCGTCCTGCGTGAGCGGCCGCCCGACGGCTACGTTCAACGTGCCGTCGTCCGCGGTCGAGAACGGGACGGCGCGGTACGCGTACTGCAGCTCGAATGCCAGCGAATCCGCAAAGTGGCCCACCGCGACGTTACCGAGGCTCACGCGGGGCAGCTCGGCCTGCTCGGCGATCGCATCCGCCAGCGATTCGGCGGATATCGCGCAGCCTTCGACCAGCAGTTCCCCGAGCCGCTTCCCGCAGGTCACCTGCTTCTCCAGGCTCGCCTGCAATTGCTCCAGCGTCACCACGCCCCAGCCGACCAGGATCTCGCCGACTTTCAGGCGCACCTTCCCGAGCGCTTCGTTCGACAGGTAGGTGTGACTGGTCTTGTCCCACGCGATGGGCTTGCCGGTCACCAGATGGCGGATATAGATGCGCCACGCGCGGCAAACCGCGTAGAAATTGATCAGGTTGTTGACGAACATCCGCGGAATCGAGAGCAGCCCCTGGGTCGGGCCGTTCAGCTTGCTCACGAAATGGAAACGCTGCCCGGCGCGTGCGAACAGCATCGCGGTGTTGATCCACAGCAGCGGTGCGACCCAGTGGCTCGCCATGACGATCGACGCGCCATTCGGGATGACATGGCCGGCTCTCTGAAGCGCGCCGAGCAACAGGAAGTTGACCAGCACGGCATAGGCAACGACCGAGAACAGCGAGGTCACGATGCCCTTGCGATCGTGGAAGAACATGTAGCGGGTGAGCAGGTTGCCTTTCCAGCCGAGCTGCTCCCAGCCCTGAAAGGCAATGCCGAGGATCCAGCGCGTGCGCTGACGGTACGCGGTGCGAAATGTCTTCGGAAAGTACTCGCGCGTGGCCAGCAGGTTTCGATTGACGTCGCCACCCGGTGCGCGCTTTTCCGCTGCATCACGCGTGATCCCCGTCAGCGGAATGCACGCAAAGGTTTCCTTCATCCCGAGGTCTCTCAGCCGGAAGCTGAAGTCGTAATCCTCGGTCAGCGAACTGGTGTTGAACGGCGAGCCATTGCGCTCCTTCATCGCCGCTTCGATCGAGCGCCTGCTGTAGCACGACGCCACGCCCGCGCCCGGGACGATGCCGGTCAGCCGGGCACGCACCGGTACGTCCTTCTGGTGCGTTTCGCTGAAATCGTCCAGATAGCAGCCGGCGACGAACTCGTTCCATTTCCGCGGCAACGACAGCACGGGAAGCTGGACCAGGTCGCTGTCCGCCACCGCGTGGTTGAGGTACTTGAGTTCGACCGGATGAATGACGTCCTCGCAGTCGTGCATCACGACGCCCGCGAACTGAATGTGATGAACCGATTCGTAGCGCAGGATCGCTTCGATGATCCAGTTCAGGCAATCCGCCTTGCAGGTGGGCCCGTCGTTCATCACGGTCGCGCGCGTGACCCTGCCCGGATACCGGCGGACCATCCGTTCGACCTCGGCCGTGGTTTCGGCATCGTTGTGATAGGTGCCGACGAATATCACGTATCGCTCGTACTCGAGCGTCGCCAACGTGTTTTCGATCATCTTGGCGATCACGTCATATTCTTTCCATGCCGGAACCATCAGCGCCAGATGTCGCTCCTCCAGCGCGCGCAGCATGCCGATATCGACCGTTTGCGATTTTTCCCGGCGCAGGATGCGACGGATTTCAAAGGACCAGTAACAGGCATCCAGCGTGAGATCATCCAGGGTGCTCACCAGGATGACGATTGCGGTGACAATGGCGACAAGGTTAAGTGCATATAAATATGCACTCCAAATCATGTTATCCATCATTTTTTTCCGCGCTGTTATGTTTTGTATTGGTTGATTCGCCCTCGTATCGACGCAAGACGAAACTTTTCGCCGTCCTCGTCGCCCCCGTCACGTCCACTTCGAGGCTTGCGCCACGCGATTTTCCCGCCGCCCGGGCAAGCCCTGCCGGCACGGGGGCTTTCCCGATGTGGGCACGTCACATCGCGAGCGATGCAGCGTGTTCAGTGGATGACGTTTTTGACCGCCCGTATCCTGCTTGCCTGCCTCCGTCCCTGCATGCTTCGACGCTTGCAGCCGCTCTCCACCCGGCGCATCCGCAGTGCCCCCGCGCACCGACTCCGCAACCTGCTGCTCATGTAGCAAGTCGTGCGCCATCGCTGCGTGACCCTTGCGGTTGGGGGCGTCGCGGGGCACCGCACAGGATCGGACCGACGAATCCGAGCCAAATGTTTCAGTGCTGAAACACGCGGTCGATCGACCCGATGACACATCGTTTTCCGACCCTCGGCACCTGCCCGGCCGGCGCTCGCCGCAATTCGTCACGCGATGCCGGTGGCGATTGCCCGGAGGAATGGGCGCCGAACCGAAAATCGAGCGCGCCAGTCGTCGTTGCGCATGCGAGCGTGCCATCCACGACGATCGTCGTATCGCGATCCGCGAAGCGTGGGGCACGACAGGTTTCACGTGGGGCGCATGAACGGGTTTCGCGTGTTTGTCCGATCAAACTCGCGACACCGCCGCGTTGCACGCCTGAAACGTTTTATCGACGCATTTTTGAGCGGCGCCGATGCGTCAATTTCGGCGCCTTGGCGCTATGCCCATTTGCGACCGATGGTACGGTTCTAGCTTGAAAGTAAAGCCATCTCCTACCGGATTTATTTGTCTGGTTTCAATTGCGCATCAAAAGTTTCACGACATGGCGCCCCGATTCCGGATGGTGATTCGACGTGCTCGTTTCGCTAACGAGATGAACTTATTTTGCATATCAAAGGATGAAAATCATGCCTTCGCATCGCAATCAATCTTTTCGAAACGGGTTGAGCGCCGCCGGATCAATCGCCGCATTGATCACGACGCTCGTCTTCGCCGTCGGCGTTCAGGATGTGGATGCGCAGCAGACGAGTAATTCTTCTGCCCAGACGATCAAGCCGCCTCCGCTGCCGAACGGATCGGCGCACGTCAACGTGAAAGCCGGCATGTCCGACGAGGATTGGGAAAAGGCTTACAAGGAAACGGGCCGCCCGAAGTTCAGCAAGAAGTCCGTCAATAAATCCAGCGGTAATGTGGAACGTGAATAGGGAGAAACGGCCATGAAAAAGATCTTGCTCGTCATCGCCCTGCTTGCGGGACTCGCGCAAATGACATTGCCGGGCACCGCGCGCGCGCAGGTCACCACCGCCCATACGCTCATCCTGTACGACAATCCGGCCAACGATCCGTTTTCGAAGCTGGGCCTGATGTACAGCATCATGCTGAGGAACCTGCTGGGTCACTTCAATACGACGGTCGATCTGGTTCCGATCCAGAACTACACGGCCGGCATGGTCGGGAATCACGACGCTACGTTCTATATCGGCGATTACTACAACAACCCGATTCCGACCGCGTTCATGAGCGACGTGATGACCACCAAGAAGACGGTGGTCTGGTTCAAGTACAACCTGTGGCAACTGGCCTGGAATACGGCCTACACGTTCAACCAGACCTTCGGCTTCAGCTTCGTGGGCCTCGCCGGGATGAACGCGACGCCTTCGGCGAGCAACCCGAATCCAGGCTTCTACGACACGGTTACGTACAAGAACCTGCCGATGGTCAAGTACTACGCGTACAACGCATCGACCGGCGTCGTCAGCGCGGATCCGGACGTCGGCCTGACCCAGGTCGTGGATGCCACCAAGGCGCAGGCGCTCGTCACCATCAAGAACAGCCAGAGCGGCGCAACCGCGCCCTACGTCATGCGCTCGGGCAACTTCTGGTACTTCGCGGACATGCCGTTTTCCTACATCGGCCCGACGGACCGCTACCTGGTGATCTGCGACATTCTGCACGACATCCTGCAGACCAATGCACCGGTGAATCATCGTGCGCTCGTCCGCCTGGAGGACCTCGACGCGTACACCACGACGAGTTCGATGCAGCTGCTGACGAACTACATGTACTCGAAGAAGATCCCGTTCACGATGGCAACCATTCCGTTGTATACGGACCCGAACGGTTACTACAACGGCGGCGTGCCGGAGACGATCCATCTGGCGCAGGCAACGGGCCTCAAGAGGGCGCTGAATTACGCGCTGCTGCGCGGCGGCTCGATCGTGATGCACGGCTATACGCACCAGTACGATTCGACGCCCAACCTGCTGACTGCAGTCAGCGGCAGCGATTACGAGTTCTGGTACGCGGTGCAGAACCGGCCGGTCGATGAGGACTCCATCCCGTGGGCGGAGGGCAGAATGGCCGATGGCCTGCTCGAGTTCACGACCAACGGCTACAAGGTCGTCGGCTGGGCTGCGCCGCAGTACCAGATGTCGCCGGCTGCGTCGTCGGCGACAGCCCTCACGTTCCCGACCACGTTCCAGCGGGCCGTGTACTACACGTCGGCCAATCCGCGGCTCGGAACGGGGGCCGCCAACCAGGACTTTTCCGCGGGGCAGTTTTTCCCGTACATCATCAACGCCGATTACTACGGGCAGCGGATCATTCCGGAGAACCTGGGCAGCGTGCAGTACAACATCTGCAATGTCGACCCGTTCTCGTGCATCACGTACACGTGGCAGCAAATCGTGACCAACGCGCAGTATGGCCTGGCGGTGCGGGACGGTTTCGCGTCCTTCTTCTTCCATCCGTACTGGCTCGAGCCCGATCTCGGATTGCCGGCGTACCAGGACTTCCAGAGCATGATTACCGGCATCACGAACCTCGGCTACAAGTGGGTGGACGGCACGACGGCCAAGTGACGCCGACGTAGCGACGACCCCGTGCGACCCGCATCGGCAACGCGGGTCGCACGTTTGCGTTCGATCGGCTACGATGACGCGCAGGCATGCTTCCGGGGAGCCGGCGATGACCACGTATGCGATACCGGCCTGGCGCAGGATTCGACAGCGTATGGGCCGGCTTCGGCTTGCAGGGCCACCAGGCCCGCTTACCGGCGCGCCGCGTTCGCCTCGCGCGGCGACGCTCGCGGCGATCGGCGCATCGCTCGCCGTGGCCGCCTGCAGCTGGACCGCGCACGACGTGCACGCGGACGGCATCGTCTGGCAGGTGGACAACGCGACGACCAATCCGGTCGGCAACTGGCAGATACTCGGCATACACGATCTGCTGATTCAGTGGACCGTCGTCGACGATACCGCGTTCATCGCCAACACCCGCATCCAGCCTGCTGCGCATCTCCCCGACTGGGAACGTATCAGTCGTGAGCCATGGGCCCGAAACGTGATCCTGGGGCTCGCAGGCTACCAGGACGAAAAACGTGCGCGCACCCATCTGTCGACGCTCGCCGACCAGTCGCTGGAGGTGGCGCGCGCATCGGTCCCGCTGCATGTCGCCGGCTACTACTTCCCCGTCGAGATCGATCCGACCTGGCAGGACGCGCCCAAGCTCGCCGCGATCCTGCAACGGCTGCCGCGCCCGCTCTGGGTAAGCGTGTACGACCAGACCAACATCGGCGGAAAGACGCTCGCGGACTGGCTCGCGGCATGGCTGCCCGCGGACGTCGGCGTGTTCTTCCAGGATGGCTGCGGCGTTTATGCCCGCGAGCCGTACGTCGCGCGCAGCTACCTCGACGAACTCGTTTCAAAACTGGGCAAGCAACGCGTGCGGGTGATCGCCGAGGCGTTCCGGCCTGCCGAGCGGGGCGGGTTTCGGGCCGCCAGCGCCGAAGAGTTGAGCAAGCAACTGGTGGCGTATCACGGCTATCCGGTCTATCTGTTCGACGGCCCGCACTACGTGTCGGACGACCTCACGCGTGCGCTCTCGACGTGGAAGCCCAAGCCGCCGCCGCCCGGATCTGCGGGGCCGGCGCACTGATTCGGCTGGATTCCGGCCGAGCGGGGCGGGCCGGGTGGGCGCGCGGCGAAACGATCGGGCGGATTGGCTTGCGGCCGGCAACACCCGCGCGGAACCCTGTATCGAAACGCCGGCGTACGGCGCGTTTCGCTGCGCCTGACCGTGCCCCATGTGATGACCAAACCGCAAGACCTAGTGCATAGATATCGTTTGCCGCGGCCTTAATGACTATCGACAATCGTGGCTCGATTTCACCGCCGTGGCGCCAGAAGCGCCGCGGTGGCCGGTCTCTGGCGGCTATCCCGGCCGTCCGCGCCATCCAGCTCACGACGACATGTACGCGTTCACTCCCTCATTCCAGAATCCCGCCGGCTCGCCGATCCGCGAACTGTTCAAGTACCTGTCCGAACCGGGCATGATTTCGTTCGCGGGCGGTTATCCGGCCAGCGACCTGTTCGACGTCGACGGCCTGAACGCCGCCGCCGAGCGCGCGTACGCGCAGCCCGTGCGCTGCCTGCAATACGGCCCGACCGACGGCCTCGCCGAACTCAAGCAGCAACTGATCGCGCTGATGGGGCGCCGCGGCGTGGCGTGCACGGCGGCCGAGCTGCTCGTCACGACCGGTTCGCAGCAGGGCCTCGACCTGCTGCTGCGCGTGATGGTGTCGCCGGGCGACGTCGTGCTGACCGAGCAGCCGGCCTATCCGGCGACGCTGCAGGCGATGCGCTTGCAGCAGGCGCGCATCGTGACGATTCCGGTCGACGGCGCGGGCGTCGACGTCGATCGTCTCGGCGAACAGCTCGCGTCCGGCGCGATCGCGCAGCCGAAACTGCTCTACACGGTCCCGACCTTCGCGAACCCGACGGGCGCGACGCTCACGCGCGAACGCCGGCTGAAGCTGCTGCGTCTCGCGGTGCAATACCGTTTCCTGATCATCGAGGACGATCCGTACGGCGACCTGCGTTTTGCGGGCGAGGCCGTGCCGTCGATGCTCGCATTCGCCGATGAAGTGGACGGCGCGCGCGACTGGATCGTGCATTTCGCGAGCCTGTCGAAGATCGTTGCGCCCGGGCTGCGCGTGGGCTGGACGATCGCGCCGGCCGAGATCGCGCGGCGCTGCGTGATCGCGAAGCAGACGGTCGATCTGTGCAGCGCGCCGTGGACCCAGGCGGCCGCTGCCGAGTATCTGGCCGACGGTGCGCTCGAACGCCATCTGCCGCGCATCACGGCCGCATACCAGCGCAAATGCGATGCGATGTGCGACGCGTTGCGCGCCGGCATGGGCGATGCGATCGAATTTCATCGTCCCGAAGGCGGGATGTTCGTGTGGGCGCGGATCGGCGCGGTGTCGTCGGACGTGCTGCTGCAACAGGCGATCGCGAACAAGATCGTGTTCGTGCCGGGCAAGGCGTTCTTCGCGGACAACGTCGACGCGGCTTCGCTGCGCCTGTCGTTCGCCGCACCGGACGTCGACGCGATCCGGGAAGGCGTGGCGCGCCTCGTGCGCGCGTATGGTGCGGCGCTGGCCGCGTGAGGAGACACCCACATGACTATCACCGTCAACGACACGGTAACGATGGGCGCAGCGCCGGGCGCGGGCGACAACCGGCCGGTTGCGCACCGGTCGTCGCAGATCAGCGCGGGGCCGCAGTATGTGGCCGACGTGCTCGGCCGTTTCGGCGCGGAGCCGGCGGCTGACTTCGGCGACGCGGCACCGGTCGTACGCGGCTACAACTGAGCCGTGCGGCGACGGCCGGCGCGCCGCATGCGTGCCGTCGCCGCGGCAACCGGTTAAGCTGGCGCGATCGCAACCTGCACGATCGCCGCTTCGTCATGCCTGACTTCATTTCCGATTCACTCGCGCAAACCTACGGGCGCCTGTGGTCCTGCCTCGAATCCGGCGTGAGCGCACAACGCTCGCCGTTCACGATGCTGCAGGCGGCGACGCTCGGCATCGACGGCGCGCCGAAGGTGCGCACGATCGTGTTGCGCCAGGTGAGCCGCGCCGATCGCGTGCTGTCGTTTCATACCGATGCGCGTTCGGAGAAGGTCGCGGAGCTGCGCCGCGATCCGCGCATCGCGCTCGTCGCCAGCGATCTCGATGCGCTCGTGCAGATTCGCGTGGAAGGTACGACATCGATCTGCGACGACGAAGCGCAACGGCGCGCCATCTGGCAATCGAGCCGGCCGCATACGCTGCTGCTGTATCGCGCCCCGTTGCCGCCGGGTACGCCGGTCGCGTCGCCGGAAGCCGCGCATGTCAGCAGCGCCGCATCGACCGATGACGGCTACGACAATTTCTGCCTGCTTCACGTGACCGTGACGCGTATCGACTGGCTCGAACTCGCGCGCACCGGCCATCGCCGCGCGGTGTTCGACCTGCATGAAGGCGGCTACGAAGGCCGCTGGGCCGCACCCTGACGCTGCCGAAGCCCGTTCAAGGGCGCCCGTCCGACACGGCCTGCGTGGCCATCCATTCGCGCATCACGACGATCGCATCGTCGTCGCGCCGCTCGGCCGGATACACGAGATAGAACCCCACCGACAGCGGAAACGCGAAATCGAACGGTTTGCACAGCCGGCCCGCGGCGATGTCGCGCTCGACCAGCGGATCGGTCGCGAGCGCGATGCCCTGGCCGGCGACGGCTGCATCGATCGCGAGCGACGTCTGGTTGAAGCGCAACCCCTTGTGCGGATCGATGTCGACAGGCTCGGGCATCGCGGCGAGGAACTCGGGCCACAGGTCGTGTGCGTCATGCAGCAGCACGTGGCCCGCGAGCGCGCGCGGCGACGCGGGCGCGGCCAGCAGCGCGGGGCTGCAGACCGCACACACGTCGAGCGGGAACAGCGCGTGCGTGGCGAGATGCTTGCCGAACGGCGGCTTGCCGTAGCGGATCGCGAGATCGACGCCGTCGTGGCGGAACGTTGCGATCTGCGGGTCGGCGATCACGCGCACGTCGTAGTCGGGATGCGCATCGGTGAACTGCGCGAGCCGCGGGATCAGCCATTTCGACGCGAACGACGGCGTCGTGCTGATCGTCAGCGCGGCGCGCCGCTTCACGAGCTTGTCGGTCGCGTCGGCGATCGCATGCAGCGCGCGCTGCACGTCGGAGAAATACGCGGCGCCGTCGTGCGTCAGCGCGAGGCCGCGCGGCAGGCGTTCGAACAGTTTCAGGCCGAGCACGTCCTCGAGGTGGCGCACCTGCTGCGCGACGGCGCCCTGCGTGACGCCGATCTCGTCGGCGGCGGCGCGGAAATTGAGGTGCCGCGCGGACACTTCGAACGCGCGAAGCGCATTCAGCGGCGGCAGGCGGGAGGGGCGAGGCGGCATCGTCAGGCTGTAGAAAAACTATCGACTGGAGGCAGAAATACTGGTTCGACAGTCGGGATTGATGCGCCTACATTACCACCATGGCGCGCCGAACGGCGGCAGCGCGGCGGCAGGATTCGAACGAGGAGCACATCGTGACTGTAGAAAAAGTAGCGTTGATCACGGCGGCAGGCAAGGGCATGGGCGCGGCGATCGCGCGCGAACTGGCGGCGACTGGCTATCGCGTCGCGCTGATGTCGCCGTCGGGCAGCGCGGTCGCGCTCGGCGAGGAACTGGGCGGTTTCGGCATCCAGGGCTCGGTGACGGAAGAGGCCGACATCGACCGGCTCGTGCAGGAAACGGTGGCGCGCTACGGTCGCATCGATGCAGTTGTGAACAACACCGGGCACCCGCCGAAGGGCGAGCTGCTGGCGATCACCGACGACAACTGGCACGCGGGGCTCGACCTGATCCTGCTGAACGTGGTGCGCGTGATGCGCCGCGTGACGCCGATTTTCCAGAAGCAGGGCGGCGGCGCGGTGGTCAACATCTCGAGTTTCGCGGCGGATGCGCCCGAGCAGCCGATGCCCGTGTCGTCGGCGCTGCGCGCGGCGCTGAGTGCGTGGACGCGGCTTTACGCGGAACGCTATGCGGCCGAGAACATCCGGATGAACGCGGTGCTGCCGGGTTTCATCGACAGCTGGCCGGAAACGCCGGAGATCGTCGCGCGCATTCCGGCCGGCCGCTTCGGCAAGACCGGCGAGATCGCGAAGACGGTCGCGTTCCTGCTGTCGGACGGCGCGGGCTACATCACCGGCCAGAACATTCGCGTCGACGGCGCGATCGTCAAGGCGCTCTGAGCGTCACATCGGCGAGCGAGCGGCGGCGCGGGCCGCCCGCTCGCGGTGCAGCCGCTACAAACGCGTACAAATCAGACAAATCCGGGATACATCAGACCTTTCAAATGGGCGACGCCGCGTGACGAGGGCGCGCCGGATCGAAAGCGTGGGCGCGATTCCGCGCGCGGCATCTTCACTTTCCACTTCACGAAAGGATGCCGAACGATGTCTTCCACACCGTTTTCCCCGATGCGCCGCCACCTGCTGGCCACCTCCGTGGCCGCCGGGGTCTCGGCGATGCTGCCCACCGCGCTGCATGCGGCGACCGGCGCGAGCGGCATACGCCCGTTCACCGCGCACATTCCCGACGAGGCCGTGATCGACCTGCGCCGCCGCATCGCCGCGACACGCTGGCCGGGCCGCGAAACCGTCGCCGATGAATCGCAGGGCGTGCGGCTTGCACGCATGCAGGCGCTGCTGCGCTACTGGGGCACCGACTACGACTGGCGCAAGGGCGAGGCGCGCCTGAACGGCTTCCCGATGTTCATCACCGAGATCGACGGGCTCGACATTCATTTCATTCACGTGCGATCGCGGCACGAGAACGCGATGCCGATGATCATGACGCACGGCTGGCCCGGCTCCGTCTTCGAGCTGCTGAAGGCGATCGGCCCGCTGACGGACCCGACCGCGCACGGCGCGAGCGCGGACGATGCATTCCACGTGGTCGTGCCGTCGTTGCCGGGCTTCGGCTTCTCGGGCCGGCCGACGAAGACGGGCTGGGGCTCCGACCACATCGCGCGCGCATGGGGCGAACTGATGGCGCGGCTCGGCTATACGCGCTTCGTGTCGCAGGGCGGCGATTGCGGCTCCGTGATCTCGCACCGGATGGCGATGCAGCGCGTGCAGGGCCTGGCCGGGATTCACGTGAACATGCCGGCGACGGTGCCGCCGGATATCGCGACGCTGCTGGCGACCGACGCGCCCGCGCCGGCTTCGCTGTCGCCGAAGGAGAAGGTCGCGTACGAGAAGCTCGCGACGTTCTATCGCGACAACTGCGGCTACTCGGCGATGATGGTCACGCGGCCGCAGACGGTCGGCTACGCGCTCGCCGATTCGCCTTCCGGGCAGGCCGCGTGGATGTACGACAAGATCTCGCAGTGGACGTACAGCGGCGGCGTGCCCGAACGCTCGATTCCGCGAGACGAGATTCTCGACGACATTTCGTTGTACTGGCTGACGAACACCGCGACGTCCGCCGCGCAGATCTATTGGGAAGATCACTCGAACAACTTCAACGCGGTGGACATCTCGCTGCCTGCCGCGATCACGGTGTTTCCGGGCGAGATCTACCAGGCGCCGCGCAGCTGGGCCGAGCGCAGTTATCACAACCTGATCTACTTCAACGAAGTCGACAAGGGCGGGCACTTCGCGGCATGGGAAGAGCCGGAGCTGTTTGCGCGTGAAGTGCGTGCCGGGTTCCGGCCGTTGCGGCGCGTGTAAGCGCGCGACGGGCATGCGAACGCGGGCCGGCGGTCATGCGGCCCGCGTTCGCTTCCGTGGATGTGACGCGCCCCGGCAATCGTTTCAATGGGGGGCAACATGCGCTGCATCCAGCTCGTTGTGGTCCGACAGAAAGCGCAAGAGCGCCCAGTTGAATGTCCTGGCACAGTCGAGATTCGGATGATGCCCGCTTCCCGGGAGTGCACTGAATCGCGCACCCGGGATCATGGCGGCAAGCCGCTGGCCCTCGATCGCCGGGTGAATGCCATCGTCGTCGCTTTGCAGAACCAGCGTCTCGCTGCGAACGAGATTCAGTCTTCTGCGCACGTCGTAGTTCGCGATTCCGTCGCAAAGGCGAGCGAGGAAGGCTGAATCCGCGCCTGCCGCATGGGCATGGCCGATCTGATACGCGATCTCCCCATCTTCCGTTTGAGCGTAGTCGGCGCTCACCAATGACGGCCACATTTCCTCGAACCAGCGCGTCGCGCCGTCGCCGCGCTGGAACGCTGCCTTCCACAGCTCGAACCGGCGCACGACATCGTCGGCAGCCAGGTTCGAGAATCCGTTGCAGATGACGAGCTTGCCGACCCGCGACGGCGCGTCGATCGCCATCGATAGCGCAATGGCGCCACCGAGTGACAGGCCGACCAGGTTCGCGCTTTCCAGCCCGAGATGGTCCAGCAGACATTCCAGGCCGCTGGCGAATGCCTGAACGTCAAGCATGCGATCCGGGTAGGACGACGCGCCGTGACCGGGAAGGTCCGGCACGATCACGCGAAAGCCGGCCTGACGCAGGAACGACATCTGGCGCGCCCACGCGCGCCCGCAACTGCCCAGATCGTGAATCAACAAGACAGGCGTACCGCTGCCGACATCAGCGTAGTAGAGATCGTGGTCTCCGAATGATAGTTTTGTCATGGGTCTGCTCCGTAGTCGCGCCCAACATGCGCTCTCGCGATTATCTTAATATTGAGATATATTGATGACAAGCGCTCACCGAGAACCCCTTCAAATGCGAGGACATTCATGATTGCGTCGGCCAAGGAGGATCATGTCGACCGTGTGGTGGCTCAATGGCGCGACGAACGCCCTGAGCTCGACGTCGCGTCGATGGAGATCTTCGGCCGGCTCGCGCGGCTTTCCAAGCACTGCGAGAAAGCGCGTACGGAGGCGCTTTCGCCGTTTGGATTCAAGGAAGGCGAATTCGACGTGCTGGCGACGCTTCGACGTGCCGGCAAGCCTTACGAGCTGTCGCCGACGCAGCTTTACCGCTCGCTCATGATCACGTCCGGCGCGATCACGAACCGGTTGATGCGCCTGGAGCAGGCCGACCTCGTCGAGCGTGTACCGAATCCACAGGACGGCCGGGGCCTGGCCGTGCGGTTGACGCCAGCCGGCCTCGAGCTGATCGATCGGGCCGTGCGCGTGCACGTGGATACGCAGAATCTGCTGCTCGGCGGGCTCGATGCCGATGACCGTACGATGCTTGCGGCACTCTTGAAACAGGCGCTGCTCGCATTGCCGGGCGAGGCACTCCCACAGGACGACGCCGGTTAGGTGGTGGGAAAGGGCGATCGATGATCGCCGGCGTATGACCCGGGCGTCGAGGGGAACCGGGAAGATGTCCAATGACAACAACAACGAGGTAGATCGTGCTCAACAGTAACGTATTGCGCCAACTCGACCTGCAAGACGTGATGGTGTTTCTGTGTCTGTACGAACACAAAAGCGCACGCCGCACCGCCGAGGTCATGAGCATCAGCCAGCCTACCGTCAGCTATTGCCTGAAGCGGTTGCGCAATTGCTTTCACGACGTGCTCTTCGATGTCGATCACGGCAGCCTCGTCGCGACGGCCAAGGCCGAGGCTATCGAGCCCTATCTGCGAAACGTGATCGATGCGGTGAACCACTGCGCCGACATGGATGACGACCAGGTGGTCGCAACGACACGCCGTGTGATGCGCGTCTGCGCGCCGGAGTACTTCGAGCTGCTGTTGCTGCCGGGTGTGCTCGAGTCGTTCATGAAGCGTGGCCGTGAAACCTCGCTGATCGTCGACCGCCTCGGCCGCGAACTGCCGGTGGAACGGCTGCTGGCCGGGGAAATCGATTTCGCGATCGGCTTCGGTCCCGGCTACCATCGGCTGCATCCCGACCTGCAATGGGAATCGGTCCTTTCCGACACCTTCGTGTGTCTGACCGCGTCGCGCAAGCTCGCGCAGTCGACGCGCGTCTCGCTCGACGAATTCTGCGACATGGACCACGTGTTCCCGACACCGTGGGTATCCGAGCGCAACATGATCGACGGCTGGCTCGAAAAGCTCGGCCGCTCGCGCAGTATCGTCGCGCGCGCCAACACGTATCAGGCCTGCCTGAACATCGTCGCGCGGCTGCCGGTCGCCCTGACGTTGCCGCGGCGCCTGATCCAGTACCTGTCGATTCCGCCGGCCGTGCAGATCTGCGAAGTGCCGCTCGGCTTCCCGACCTTCACGCTGGACGTGATCTGGTCGACGCCGATGGAAAAGAACCCCGACATCCGCACCATGCGCACCCTGTTCAAGGATCTTGCGAGCGCCAATGCGCTCGAGCCGGGGGAATTGCCGCGCGCGTAGCCTCGACCGGCCCGTGCCGGCCGGCGATCGCCGCCGTCCGGTTTATTGCCGGTGAGGAAGCAAAGCCCGGCTTCCTTGCAGGACCCTAAACAAAATTTACATCCACCATTTAATTTTTAAAACGGTGTGCCCGGCCGTATCGGTAGATTGGTCAGTGTTCGACGAAGCCGTGCTTCGAACACAAGACCAACCACACTGAGAGGCAGCCATGATGGATGTTGTTGACGTAATCACCGCGCAGGTTCAGCACAAACCGTTGCCGCGTTTCGGCTTCGAGTTGATCGAAAGCCTCGAGCCCGGTCAAAAGGCGATCGACCTCGTCGATACCGCCCAGTTGTACGACCAGCTCGCCCATTCGGGCGTCGTGATCTATCGCAATTTCGCGGATACGCTCGACGATTTCAACCGCTTCGTCAGCCAGCATTCGGCGCGCGTCACGTTCGATCCGGCGCGCAAGACCTCGACGGAAAACACCGCCGAAATCGATGCCGGCGAGCTCGAAATGGGCCTGCACCGTGAGAACGGCAACCTGCCGTTCACGCCCGACCTGCAATGGTTCTACTGCCTCGAGCCGGCTCGCGTCGGCTCCGAGACGACGATCTGTGACGGGCAGCGCGTGCTGCACGAACTGACGCCGGCCGTGCGTCGCCTGTTCGAGCAACGCCAGATCAAGTATTCGCGCCGTATTCCCTGGCCGAATGTACAGCGCTTCCTGAGCGTCGAGCTGCAACTGCCGGCGCACGAAGTGAACGACTCGCATCTCGAGGTCGTCAACCAGCGCGTTCGAGGCCAGCACTACCGCCGTCTCGACCAGTTTCTCGTGTCGTCGGAGCGTGTGACCGATGCGATTACCACCAGCTGCTTCTCCGGCCGTCGCGCGTTCTGCAATTCGCTCCTCGGGCCGAGCGTGAACTACGAGCCGCCGCTGATCACGTGGGCCGACGGGTCCGACATCGATTTCGAGGTGTGGGACGAAATCAAGGACGTGACCGCCCGTTATACGTACGACCTGTTCTGGAACAAGGGCGACATCGTCGCGATCGACAACAGCCGCGTGATGCACGGCCGCCGCCGTCTCGCGGACACGGGGCGCCGCATCTTCGGTGCGCAAAGCTATCGCAAGGGAGCAATCGCATGATCAGCACACTCATCGAACGTCATTTCGCAGAAGCGCCGAACCGCATTGTCGTGCGGGAGATGGACGGCCGTGAATACTCGCTGGACGAACTGCGCGCGGACGTCGCGCGGATCGCCGGCAAGCTGGAGGAGGTCTACGGCGATTGCAGCGGCCTCGTGTTCGGTATTGCCGCGCGCTCCAGCTACACGTGGGTAGCGACGATGCTCGCGATTTTCCGCGTGAAGGCGGTCCTGCTGCCGGTGCCGATCGAGTTTTCCGACGAGCAGATCGGCAGCCTGCTGCACAAGGCAACCGCGATCTTCGCGCAGGACGCGAAAACAGCCGCACGCATCGGTTCGATCCTGCCGGGCATCTCGTGCATCGACGCCGCGAGCGAGCGCGACGGTTGGCCCGCGGCGGGCGCACCCACCGGTGAGCGAATCGAGCCGGGCATCTGCGGGATCATCCATACGTCCGGTACGACGTCGAAGCCGAAGGGCGTGAAGATCCGCGACGAGGCCGTCGGCCTGCTCGTGACGAACGTGCTGAAGCGCGTGCCGGCCGGCCCGCTCGACTACCTGTCGATCGTGCCGATGAGCCTGTTGATCGAACAGGTGCTCGGCGTGTTCCTGCCGGTGCTGTCCGGCGGCTCGCTGACGCTGATGCCCGCGCACTACGCAGAGTACGGCGCACGCAGCGGCAATGCGCGCGACTACCTGGACCTGATCGCCCGCGTCGATCCGAACTTCCTGTACCTGCCGCCGAAGCTGCTCGAGGAGGCCGATGCGTTGCTGGAGTCGACCGGTACGACGCAACTGTTCGGCCGCCGCAATCCGCACATCATCACGGGCGGCGCGAAGATTCCGGCCACCGTGCTCGAATCGCTGGACAAGCGCGGCGTGCAGGTTTACGAAGCGTACGGGCTCAGCGAGAACAGTTCGATCATCTCGCTGAACTACCCGGGGCAGCGCCGCATCGGCTCGGCCGGGACGCTGCTCGACGGGATCGTGCCGGTGATCGTCGATGGCGAGCTGCGCGTGCGCACGCCGACGCTCTGCGCGGGCTACTACAACTCGGACGATACGTCGTGCGAGCTGACCGACGGCTACCTGCATACCGGCGACATCGCCGAGATCGTCGATGGTTTCCTGTACATCACGGGCCGCAAGAAGCACGTGATCATCCTGTCGACGGCGCGCAACATCTCGCCGGAGTGGGTGGAGACGGTCTACAAGGAAAGCGCGCTGATCGACGACATCGTGGTGTTCGGCGAAGGGCGCGAAGAGCCGGCGGCGATCGTGCTGTCCGCGCACGACGAAGCGGCGGTGCGCGACGAGATGGCGCGGCTCGAACCGCGGCTCGCGGATTTCGCGCGCGTGCGGCGAGTCCGGGTCGTGACCGACATCGAGCGTTTCCGCAAGGATTACTACACGGTCACCGGGCGGCCGCGCCGTCAGCTGATCGAGCGCGATCACGCGGCGTCGCTTTACTGACCGGGAGCCGAACGTGCACATCGTACGAAGCTTTCATCCGGGCCAGGGCGCTTATCGCGAGATGCAGCTCGCGGTCTCGCAGCACTACTACCAGGCGCACGGCGCGCGTCCGGAGCCTCGCCCGGACCAGTTCTGGTGCCTGACCGACCGCAAGATGACGTTGCCCGGCTATGCGTGCCTGGGGCTCAGCTGGGGCGACAGCGCCCCGCTGTTCTCCGAGCACTACCTCGACGAATCGCTGACGAACCTTTACGGGCTGTCGCGTGCGGAGCTGGTCGAACTCGGGCAGTTCTCGTCGTTCGGCTCGAAGGGCGCGGGGCGCTACCTGATCGCGAACGTGTTCCGCACGCTGGCCCAGCATCACTACCGGTACGTGCTGATGACGGCGACGGAGCGGGTGCGTCACATCGTGCAGTCGTTGCAAATCGCCTATGACGATCTCGGCCCCGCGTGCGTGAGCCGGGTACGTGACCGACATGTCGACTGGGGCACGTACTACGACAACTCGCCGCGCGTCATCATGGTGAAGATCGACGACATGGCCAGGCGCAACGATTTGCCGATGTGGAGCCCGCTCGATGATCCGCCGTCGGCCCGCATGCCGCTGAGGCAGGTTGAATGCACCGCAAACGGTCACTGATCCCGATGGGCCGCACGCATACGCGTCGGCCTGTCCCGTCATTTCAGGAACGTCCCCATGTCCGACTCAAATAGATACGAAAACTTCCTCGTGTTCCTGGCGCCGCTGATCAACAGCGTCGGCGGGATCGCGATCGACCTGTATGCGCCGAGCATTCCGGCCATCGGTCGAGAACTCAACGTCATGCCGAGCATGATGCAGAACACGATCACGATCACGCTCGTGTTCTATGCGATCGGCCAGCTCGCGTTCGGCATGCTGGCCGACTGGTGGGGCCGGCGCCCGTCGGTGCTCTTCGGCCTTGCGCTGTTCATCGCGGGCAGCGCGCTCGCCGTCGTCGCGCCGTCGTTCGAGGTGCTGATGGCGGGACGCGCGATCCAGGGCTTCGCGATCGGCTCATGCCAGGTCGTCGCGCGCGCCGTGCTGGTCGACCGGCTGAAGGGCGACCGCTTCCGCGTCGCGATCGTCTACCTCAGCCTGGCGTTCGGGCTCGGCCCGGTGATCGCGCCGTACATCGGCGGACACGTGCAGGAGTGGGCCGGCTGGCGCTGGAACTTCGTCGTGTACTGCGGCTACGGGCTCGTCGTGCTGTCGTTCGCGTTCGTGGGCCTGCGCGAGACGCTGCGGCCGGAGTTGCGGCGCACGCCGCGGCAAACCATCGCGGGCTATCGCGAGATCCTGTCCGATTCGCACTTCCAGTCGGCTGTCGCGATGCTCGGGATGAGCTTCTCGGCGTTCCTGATGTGGAACGTGATCGGGCCGTACATCGTGCAGTTCCGCCTCGGGCATTCCGCGTCGTACTTCGGCTCGACCGCGCTCGGCGTCGGGCTGTGCTACCTCGGCGGCACGACGCTGAACCGGAGCCTGATCCGGCGCTACAGCGGCGAGCAGCTGATGCGCGGCGGCATCGCGGTCTTTGCGCTCGGGGTGGCGTGCGTGGCGTCGAGCGGCGGCGAGCTGATCCTGGTGACCGCACTCGGCGGGATCATGCTGATCGCGTTTGCGCAGGGCTTCATCTTCTCCAACGCGATGGCGCGCTCGATGGCCCTGTTCCCGGGCCGCGCGGGCGCCGCCGCGAGCCTGCAGGGGTGCCTGATGCTTGCGCTCGGCTCGATCGTGTCGGGCGTCGTCAGCGCGCTGCCCATCGAGACGAATGGGGCGATTGCCGTCATGTTCGCGTGTCTGCTGGGCGTGACCATGATCGGCTTCAGGCAACTGCATCGCCTGCATCCGCAGGTGGCGCGATGAAGACCGCCGTCGCGCTCGCGCTGCGGCTCGTCCTCGGCGCGTTCTGGATCTGGGCCGGCTCGACGAAGATCGTCGGGCACTTCGATGCGGGGCCCTTCCTGGCCGCTGCCGTCTCGCGATCCACGGTGGCGCCCGAAGCCGTGCGGCTGGTGCTGGCCGGCGCGATCGGACACGTCGCGCTTCCGCACGTCGTCGCGGTCAACCTGGTCGTGCCCTGGCTCGAACTGGCGGCAGGGCTGTCGATCCTGCTCGGCATCGCGACCGCGTGGGGGGTTGCCGGCGCGGCGGCGATGTCGGTGCTGTTCCTCATGTGCGGGGCGGTCAGTACCAATCCATTGCTGCTGTTCGGCGCCGTCCTGTTGGCGATGTTTCACCCGTATGCGCGCGCATGGACCCTTCATGCGTCGCGATCGCCTGCCACGACTATCTGATCTCGTGGCGGGTGTCTTTTCGCCGCATGTCCCGTTCGTCGCGGGCATGCGGTTTTTTTCGTGTCAGGCGTGCGAAATATTTAAACGGGGATTCAAAAAATTGACATCCGGATGAAGCCGCTCCACACACACTGATGTCATGACTGATTCATTGGGGAGATATCGGTGAGACGCTCAATGTTTTTTACCGCGGGCGCGTTGATCGTCCTGTTTGGCGCGTTGTTCCTGTGGCGCACGGAACGTGTATCGGCTGCCGACCGGCCCGCGTCGCCACCGGCGCCGTTGCCGGTCGAAACCATCGTCGTGAATCCGGAGGCGACGGCGCCCACGCTCGACGCGGTCGGCTCGCTCGAAGCGGTACGGCAGGTGACCATCGCGCCGGAAGTCGCGGGTCGCATCGTCGGCATCCAGTTCGTCGCGGGCTCGCGCGTGAGTGCCGGGCAAACACTCGTGCAGCTTTACGATGCGCCCGAGCAGGCGAAGCTCGCCGGGCTGCAGGCGAAGGCGGACTATACGCGCCGGCAGTTCGCACGCGCCGAGCAGCTCGTGCCGAACGGCGCCGAGCCGAAGGCGACGTTCGACGCACGCCGCTATGAACTCGACGCCGCGCGCGCCGATATCCGCGAGACCCAGGCGGTCATTACGCAGAAGTTGATCCGCGCGCCGTTCTCCGGCGTGATCGGCTTGCGCCGCGTGAACCTCGGGCAGTACCTGAACCCGGGCGACGCGATCGCGACGCTCACGGATCTCGACGTGTTGTACGCGAACTTCACGGTGCCGCAGAAGGCGTTGAGCCGCGTGGCGCTCGGCCAGACCGTGCGCGTGACGGCGGATGCGTATCCGGGCCGGACGTTCGAAGGGCGCGTGACCGCGATCGAGCCGCAGGTCGGCGACGAGACCCGCAACATCACCGTGCAGGCCACGGTGGCCAATGCCGGCCAGTTGCTGCGCCCGGGGATGTATATCGACGCGCATCTGGCGCTGCCGGGTCGCGACGCGGTGATCAGCGTGCCGGATACCGCGGTGCAGACCTCGCAGGCGGGCGACACCGTGGTCGTGGTCGAGCAGCGCGACGGGCGCGGTGTCGGCGTGGCGCGCGTGCGCCAGGTGCGGACCGGCGCGCGCGAGCGTGGCCGCATCGTCATCGACGACGGGCTGCGCGCCGGCGACGTGGTCGTGACGACCGGGCAGTTGCGCGTCGCGCCGGGCGCGAAGGTGCAGGCGCTGGCCGATGCGTCCACGCAACGGGAGACGGTGCGATGAGCCAGGCCACGCAAGGCGCGCGTTTCACCGACATCTTCGTGCGGCGGCCGGTGCTGTCGCTCGTGTGCAGCCTGCTGATCCTGCTGGTGGGCCTGCGCTCGCTCGGCGCGCTGCCGGTGCGCCAGTATCCGATGCTGGAGAGTGCGACGATCAGCGTCGAGACGGCCTATCCCGGTGCGTCACAGGCGTTGATGCAGGGTTTCGTGACGACGCCGATCGCACAGTCGATCGCGACGGCGGACGGCATCGAGTATCTGACCTCCACGTCCACGCAGGGCAAGAGCATCGTGAAGGCGCGGCTGCGCCTGAATGCGAACGCCGACCGCGCGATGACGGAAATCATGGCGAAGGTGCAGGAGGTCAAGTACAAGATGCCCGAGGGCGCGTACGACTCCGTGATCACCAAGCTCACCGACGCGCCCACCGCCGTCATGTATCTGGGCTTCTCGAGCGATACGTTGTCGATCCCCGAGATCACCGATTACGTGGTGCGGGTGGCGCAGCCGCTGGTCACCACGGTGCCGGGCGTCGCGTCGGCCGACATCGTCGGCGGCCAGAACCTCGCGATGCGGGTCTGGCTCGACGCGTCGCGGCTTGCCGCGCACGGGCTGTCGGCCGCCGATGTGTCGGCCGCGCTGAAGGCGAACAACGTGCAGGCCGCGCCGGGCCAGTTGAAGGGCGCGCTGACCGTCGCCGACATTTCCGCGAACACCGACCTGACCGACGTCGGTGCGTTCGGCAACCTCGTCGTGAAATCGGATGCGAACGGCAGTTTCGTGCGGTTGCGCGACGTCGCGACGATCGAGCTGGGTGGCCAGCAATACAACGCGAGCGCGCTGATGAACGGGCACCGCGCCGTCAACATCGCGATCAACGCGACACCGTCGGGCAACCCGCTCGACATCGTGCGCGGCGTACAGGCACTGTTGCCGACGATGGAGCGCAGCAAGCCGGCCAGCATCAGGATCGGCGACGTGTTCGACGTCGCGCGCTTCGTCAACGCGTCGATCGACGAGGTGCGCGAGACGATCATCGAGGCGATCGCGATCGTCGTGGTCGTGATCTTCCTGTTCCTCGGCTCGTTCCGCGCGGTCGTGATCCCTGTCGTGACGATTCCGCTCGCGCTCGTCGGCTCCGCCGCGCTGATGCTGGCCGCCGGTTTCTCGCTGAACCTGCTCACGCTGCTCGCGATGGTGCTGGCGATCGGGCTGGTGGTCGACGACGCGATCGTCGTCGTCGAGAACATTCACCGGCACATCGAATCCGGCGAGCCGCCCGCGCGCGCGGCGTTGCTCGGCGCGCGCGAGATCGCATCGCCGGTGATCGTGATGACCATCACGCTCATTGCGGTGTATGCGCCGATCGGGCTGATGGGCGGGCTGACCGGCTCGTTGTTCCGTGAGTTCGCTTTCACGCTCGCAGGGGCGGTGTGCGTGTCCGCGGTGATCGCGCTGACGCTTTCGCCGATGCTGAGCTCGCTGCTGCTCGACAGCCGGATGTCGGAGGGGCGCGTCGCGCGGGCGATCGAACACACGCTGTCGCGCGTCACGCACGGGTACCGGCGCCTGCTGCACGCGAGCCTCGGCGCTAGGCCGGCGGTGCTGGTGTTCGGCGCGGGCGTGCTGCTGGGCATCGGCGTGCTGTTCAGCGGCGTGAAGCGCGAACTGGCGCCGCAGGAGGACCAGGGCTCGATCATGCTGCAGGTGAAGGCGCCGCAGTATGCGAACCTCGACTATCTCGAACGCTATGCGCCGCAGATCGAGAAGGTGTTCCGCTCGCTGCCGGAAGCGGATACGAGCTTCGTGCTGAATGGCGTCGGGGGGGCCAACCTCGGCTTTGCCGGCGTGAACCTCGTCGACTGGTCGAAGCGTACACGCGGTGCGGCCGACCTGCAGGCGCTCGTGCAGGCGCGTGCGAACGCGATCGCGGGCGACCAGGTGTTCACGTTCCTGCTGCCGTCGCTGCCCGCGTCGAGCGGCGGCCTGCCGATCCAGATGGTGCTGCGCGCGCCCGCGGACTTCAAGGACATCTTCGCGACGATGGACAAGCTGAAGGCTGCCGCGACGAAGAGCGGACTGTTCGCGGTGGTCGACAGCGACCTGACGTTCGACAGCCGCGCGGTCGGCGTGACGATCGACCGCAACCAGGCGAATGCGCTCGGCGTGACGATGAAGGACATCGCCGATACGCTCGCGGTGCTCGTGGGCGAGAACTACGTGAACCGCTTCGACCACAACGGCCGCTCGTACGACGTGATTCCGCAGGTCGCGCGCGCGGAACGCCTGTCGTCCGAGATGCTGAACCGCTACTACGTGAAAACGCGCGGCGGCAAAATGGTGGCGCTGTCGACCGTCGTGCGCGTGTCGAACGGCAGCCAGGCGAACGCGCTCACGCAGTTCAACCAGTTGAACTCGGCGACATTGTCGGCGGTGGCCGCGCCCGGCGTGACGATGGGGCAGGCGGTCGAGTTTCTGCAGAAGCAGCCGCTGCCGGCCGGCTACGACATCGACTGGCTCGGCGAATCGCGGCAATACGTGCAGGAGGGCAATCGGCTGACGGTCACGTTCGTGTTCGCGCTCGTCGTCATCTTCCTGGTGCTTGCCGCCCAGTTCGAGAGCCTGCGCGATCCGCTCGTGATCCTCGTGTCGGTGCCGCTGTCGGTGTGCGGCGCGCTGGTGCCGCTGTACCTCGGCTTCGCGACGCTGAACATCTATACGCAGATCGGGCTCGTTACGCTGATCGGCCTGATTTCGAAGCACGGGATCCTGATGGTGAGCTTCGCGAACGAACTGCAACGCACGCAGCATCTCGACCGGCGCGCGGCGATCGAGCACGCGGCCGCGGTACGGCTGCGGCCGATCCTGATGACGACGGCCGCGATGGTCGCCGGGCTCGTGCCGCTGATTTTCGCGCGCGGCGCGGGCGCGGCCAGCCGCTTCGCGATCGGGATCACGGTCTCGACCGGGATGCTGGTCGGTACGCTGTTCACGCTGTTCGTGCTGCCGACCGTGTACACGCTGATCGCGAAACGCCATCGCGAGGCGGCGACCAGCGAGCGCGCCCGCGTGCTGGAGGCCGTATGAGCATGCAATCTGAAACGCGCGCCGCGGCGGTGCGCAACGGGAGCAACATGAGTCGAATTCGCCTCGCGGCCGTTGCGGCGGCCGCGCTCTTCGCAACGGGCTGCACGATGGCGCCGCGCTACACGCGGCCCGACGCACCGGTGGCGCAGGCGTTCCCGTCCGGCGGTGTCTATTCGACGCAGCCGGGCGCGGCGGCGGGTGCGCGCAGTGCGAACGGCCAGGCGGCGACCGCCATCGGCTGGCGCGAATTCTTCGCCGATCCGCGCCTGCAGCGGCTGATCGAGATCGCGCTGACGAACAATCGCGATCTGCGCGTGGCGGTGCTGAATATCGAGGCCGCGCGTGCGCAGTACCAGATCACGCGAGCGGGGCTGTTCCCGACGCTCGACGGCGTGGGGACGGGTAACATCCAGCGCTATCCGCAGGGTGTTTCTCCGACCGGGCAGGCCACGATCACCCGGACCTACGACGTCGGGCTTTCGGCGTCGTGGGAACTCGACCTGTTCGGCCGCGTGCAGAGCCTGAAGGACCAGGCGCTCGCGCAGTATCTGTCGACTGCCTACGCACGGCAGGCGTCGGAAATCTCGCTCGTGTCGCAGGTGGCCGACCAGTATCTGACGTTGCTGTCGACCGACGATCTGCTGAAGGTCACGGAGAACACGCTGAAGACGGCGCAGGACTCGTACAACCTGACGAAGCTGCAGTTCGACAACGGCACCGGCACGGAACTCGACCTGCGCCAGGCGCAGACGGTGGTCGAGCAGGCGCTGTCGAACCAGCAGGCGCAAGCACGGGCACGCGCGCAGGCGTTGAATGCGCTGGTGCTGCTGGTTGGCGAGCCGCTGCCGGACGACCTGCCCGCAGGCATGCCGCTCGACGCGCAGAACCTGCTGCCGGACGTGCCGGCCGGTTTGCCGTCGGATTTGCTGACGCGTCGCCCCGACGTGATGCAGGCCGAGCAGGCGCTGCTGGCTGCGAACGCGAATATCGGCGCGGCGCGTGCGGCGTTCTTCCCGAAGATCTCGCTGACTGCCGCGTTCGGCACCGCGAGCCCGACGTTGGGCGGCCTGTTCAAGGCCGGCACGGCGGCATGGTCGTTCGCGCCGAACATCGCGCTGCCGATCTTCGAGGGCGGGAAGAACATCGCGAACCTCGATCTCGCGAACGTGCAGAAGCGCATCGAGATCGCGAACTACGAGAAGGCGATCCAGTCGGCATTCCGCGAAGTGTCGGACGGCCTGGCCGCACGCGGTACGTACGACCAGCAGATCGCCGCGCTCGAGCGCAACGCGCACGCGCAGCAGCGCCGCTTCGACCTGTCGGACCTGCGCTACAAGAGCGGTGCCGACAGCTATCTGTCGGTGTTGACCGCACAAACGGACCTCTACACGGCGCAGCAGTCGCTGATCAATGCGCGTCTGGCGCGCTGGACGAACCTGGTCAGCCTGTACCGGGCGCTGGGGGGCGGATGGATCCAGCGTAGCGGCGAGATGCCGCGTCCGGCGGATCAGCCGATCGCATCCAGATAGGTGGAGATGCTCGACGAACGCGGGCCGCTGCAATCAGGCGGCTTGCGTTCGTTTCTGCTTGATCGCGAAAACAGCGGCTACTCGATTGCTCCCTGAAGAAGCAACACGCGTTTCCGCACGCGATGGAATGACAAGACGATGAAACGCGTCCTTGTTTATCGAAACATTCCATCGTAATTATCTGATTCAAAAGCGATTTTGATAAAAATCAAGACTATGTCGCTTGATTGATCGGATGTAATGCAACCGTCAATACAATGATTCGCGGCGGAAAGACCAAACGGCCTTTTCTGAGTTTCGCCCGGTGAAAAAATACGATCCGAGGTTTCGCGATGACGAATGACGACGTGCGCGGGCCGCGCGCGCCTGGCACTGGCATGCGGCCGCTCGAAGGCAAAAAGGGAATCGTCGTCGGCCTGGCGAACGAGCAGAGCATCGCCTGGGGATGTGCGCGCGCCTTTCACGCGGCGGGGGCCGAGCTGGCCGTGACCTGGCAATCCGACCGCGCGTTGCCGTACGTCGAGCCGCTGCTGGAGCAACTGAAGCCGGCGATCGCGATGCCGCTCGATGTCAGCCGGGCGGACCAGATGCGCGATGTGTTCGACACGATCGGCGAGCAGTGGGGCGGCCTCGATTTTCTGTTGCATGCCGTGGCCTTCGCACCCAGGGCCGACCTGCACGGGCGGGTCGTCGACAGTTCGCCGGAAGGGTTCGCACTCGCGATGGATACCTCCTGCCACTCGTTCGTCAGGTTGGCGAATCTTGCCGAGCCGTTGATGACCGCCGGTGGCTGCCTGATGGCAATGACCTATATCGGCGCCGACCAGGTCATCGCCGAGTATGGCGTGATGGGGCCGGTCAAGGCGGCGCTGGAGGCCGCCGTTCGCTATCTGGCCGTCGAACTGGGGCCGGCAGGCATCCGCGTGCATGCGGTTTCGCCCGGTGCATTGCCCACGCGCGCGGCCTCCGGGCTGCCGAACTTCGATCACCTGCTCGACGACACCGCACGGCGTGCGCCATTGCGCCGGCCGCTCGACATCGACGACGTCGGCGCGCTGTGCACCTTTCTCGCCAGCGATGCCGCACGCGCGATGACCGGCGGCGTTCACTACATCGATGCCGGGATGCACGTGCTCGGCTGACGCGAGACGGCCGCTCCCGGAATGTTTCGAGATTCACCTTGCCCCTCTGGAGGACAGTGTTATGGATGCTGCCACGCAACTGGCGCGCAGTCATGAGATCGCCGCGGAGATTGTCCACGTCCTGCAAAAGCGCACGCAGCACGCGCTGGAACAGTACGGAAAGCGGTTGAGCGAAGCATTCGACGGCAGCGACAGCCTTGGTCACGACCCGGGCGCCGCCCCTTTCGCCACGCCGTTTTCGCCGCTCGGCGCATGGCATTACGCGGTCGACGCCGTACAGCGTTCGCTGCTGTTCTGGGACACGCTGCGCGAGCGCGGCACGCAATACGTCGAGCGTGCGGCCCAGGGGCTCGCGCCGGTGCTTCACTTCGACTACGACGTCGTCCTCGACGGCCGGCAGTTCGAGCGGCCCGTCAATTACGCGCTCGTTCACATCCGGCCGCCGGAGGGCGTGATCGTCGACGCCGCCAAGCGGCCTTACCTGATCATCGATCCGCGCGCGGGGCATGGCCCCGGCATCGGCGGCTTCAAGGACGATTCACAGGTCGGCGTGGCGTTGCGCGCGGGGCATCCGGTGTACTTCGTCGTGTTCTTCCAGGAGCCCGAGCCCGGCCAGACGCTGCTCGACGTGTGTGCGGCGGAGCAGGTGTTTGTCCGGAAGGTGCGGGAGCGGCATCCGGACAGCCTCAAGCCGGCCATCGTCGGCAACTGCCAGGGCGGCTGGGCCGCGATGATGCTCGCAAGCTCGTCGGCGGACGACACGGGCCCGATCGTGATCAACGGTGCGCCGATGTCGTACTGGAGCGGCGCGTGGAGCGACGGGCCTGGCGACAATCCGATGCGCTATGCCGGCGGCCTGCTCGGCGGCACCTGGCTCGCGTCGTTCTCGTCGGACCTCGGCAACGGCAAGTTCGACGGCGCGTATCTCGTTCAGAACTTCGAGAACCTGAACCCGGCGAACACGTTGTGGGACAAGTATTACCACGTGTACGACAACATCGACACGGAGCCGCCGCGCTTCCTCGAGTTCGAGCGCTGGTGGGGCGGCTACTACCTGATGAACCGCGAAGAGATCGAATGGATCACGCGCAACCTGTTTATCGGCAACAAGCTCTGGTCCGGCGAGGTGCGGGACGGAGCGGGCAACGCGTTCGACCTGCGCAAGATCCGCTCGCCGATCATCCTGTTCGCGTCGATGGGCGACAACATCACGCCGCCGCAGCAGGCGTTCAACTGGGTCGCGGACATCTACGGCAGCACGGAGGAGATCAAGTCGCGCGGGCAGGTGATCATCGGGTTGATGGAGGAGGATGTCGGGCATCTCGGCATCTTCGTGTCGGGCAAGGTCGCGAAGAAGGAGCACGCGCAGATCGTCAGCGTGCTGGATGCCGTCGAAACGCTGCCGCCCGGTCTCTATGCGATGTCGATCGAGGAAGTGAAAGGCGCCGACGGGAAGGTCGGATATGACGTCACCTTTGCCGAGCACCGTCTCGAAGAAATCGCGCAATACTTCAATCGCTTCGGGCGCAAGGACGAACAGGCGTTCGAGGCCGTCGCCGAGCTGTCCGAATTCACGCAGCGCGCGTATGAACTGCTCATGCAGCCGTTCGTGCAGCAGGCATCGAACGAAACCACGGCGCGCCTGCTGCGCGATCTTCATCCGCTGCGCTTTCAGCGCTGGGCGTTTTCGGATCTGAACCCGTGGCTTGGCTGGCTGAAGCCGGCCGCCGACACGGTCAAGGCGAACCGCCAGCCGGCCGACGATATCGAGCCGTGGCGCAAGCTCGAACGCCGCGGTTCGGATGTCGTCAGCGCGTCGCTCGATTTTTTCCGTGCGATGCGCGACGCGAGCACCGAGTCGCTGTTCTTCACGCTGTACACGCAGCCTTTCATGCTTCATTTCGCGGAACGGTATCGCGACCATCATGCCGCTTCGCCGGTGGCGACGGACCCTCGCGACCTGCCGTTCGTGAAGGACGCGCTGGCGTCGATCGACCGGGGCGGTTACACCGAAGCGGTTGCGCGTGCAGCGTTTCTGCTCGAGCGCAGCGGCGAGCCGTTTCCGCTGGCGCAGCTTGCGACCGAGCGCGAACTCGCCGAAACCTACGCCGAGTATCTGCCGGACCTGCCGCCCGACCAGTGGCGGCGCATCTATGGCGAGCAGGAAATCATCGCGACTTATGCGCGGCAGCAGGCCGTCGCCACGCTGCCGGCGCTGCTGGCCCGGCCGGAAGACCGCCAGCGGCTGCTGACGTTGCTGGACAAGCTGCTGGGCGATCCGCGCGTGCAAAGCGCATCGGTGAGCGAGCAACAGTGGGCGGCGCTGCAACGCATCCGCGCGGTGCTGGGTGCACCGCCCGCGAAGCGGCCGGCCAAGGGGCCGGTAGCGGCCCTCGAACGTGTGCAGTGACGGACAGCCAGGAACCACGATGGAAAACAGACACGAGAAGTATCTTCGCCTCATCGAACACTGCCGGACGCTCGCGCCGATGCCGACGGCCGTCGCGCACCCGTGCGATCGAAGCTCGCTCGAGGGGGCACTGGAGGCGGCGCGCAAGGGGCTCATCGAACCGATCCTGGTCGGCCCGCGTGCCCGTATCGAAGCGACCGCCGCGGAGGCCGGGCTGTCGATCATCGATCACGAGATCGTCGATGCGCCGTACAGCGAGGCGTCGGCAGCAGCGGCGGTGCGGCTCGTCCGCGACGGGCGGGCGGCCGCGCTGATGAAGGGCAGCCTGCATACCGACGAGCTCATGGCCGAAGTGGTGCGTCACGATGCCGGATTGCGCACGGGCCGGCGCATCAGCCATTGCTTCGTCATGGACGTGCCCGCTCATGCCGATCCGCTCATCGTGACCGACGCGGCGATCAATATCGCGCCGACGCTCGAGGAAAAGGTCGACATCCTGCAGAACGCGATCGATCTCGCCCATGCGCTTGAATTTCCGCAGGTGCTTGTGGCGATCCTGTCGGCGATGGAGACGGTCAACCCGAAAGTGCCGTCGACGCTCGAAGCGGCCGCGCTGTGCAAGATGGTGGACCGGCGGCAGATTACCGGTGCGCTCGTCGACGGCCCGCTTGCGCTCGACAACGCGATCGATCCCGAGGCCGCGCGCATCAAGCAGATCGATTCGCCGGTGGCCGGGCATGCGAACGTGCTGATGGTGCCCGACCTCGAAGCAGGCAACATGCTCGCCAAGAGCCTGTCGTTCCTGGCCGGCGCGGACGCCGCGGGGATCGTGCTCGGTGCGCGCGTGCCGATCATCCTGACGAGTCGCGCCGATTCGCTGATCACCCGGCTCGCTTCGTGCGCGGTCGCGATGCTCGTCGCGAACGTGCGGCGTGAAGCGGCCGGGCGCGCGGGGTGATGCCATGGCAGACGTGATTCTGGTGTTGAATGCCGGCTCGTCGAGCATCAAGTTTTCCGCATTCGACGTGCAGGGCGACACGCTCGGGCTGATCGTGCACGGTCAGGTCGATGGTCTTTATACGGCCACCGTGCACTTCAGCGCCGTCGACCATCACGGGGAACATCACGAGCAGCAATGGGCCGGCGGCGAGGCGTTCGGCCATCAAGAAGGGCTCGAGCAGATCGCCGCGTTCCTGGAGGCTCACCAGGAAGGGCATCGTCTTGCGGCGGTGGGCCATCGCGTCGTGCATGGCGGGCAACGCTTCAGCGGCCCGGTGCGCGTCACGCCCGAGATCGTGGCCGAGCTGGAAAAGCTCACGCCGCTCGCGCCGTTGCATCAGCCGCACAACCTGACGCCGATCCGCATCCTCGAAGCGGTGCAGCCGGGTATCGAGCAGGTGGCCTGCTTCGACACGGCATTCCACTGCACGCAGCCCGCGGTGTCCCAGGCGTTCGCGCTGCCCGAGTCGATCACCAGCCGGGGCGTGCGCCGCTACGGCTTTCATGGGCTCTCGTACGAGTACATCGCAAGCGCGCTGCCCGACGTCGCGCCACGGGCGGCGCGCGGGCGCACGGTCGTCGCCCACCTCGGCAACGGCGCGAGCATGTGCGCGCTCGTGGCGGGCAAGAGCGTCGCGAGCACGATGGGGTTCACCGCCGTCGACGGGCTGCCGATGGGCACGCGCTGCGGCAATCTGGACCCGGGCGTCGTGCTCTTCCTGATGGAAGAACTCGGGATGGACGTGCACGCCGTCGAGGATCTGATCTATCGGCGCTCCGGGTTGCTCGGGGTGTCCGGCCTGTCGAGCGACATGCGCACGCTGCTCGCGAGCGACGATCCGCACGCGCGCTTCGCGATCGAGCTGTACGTCTACCGCATCGCGCGCGAGCTCGGGTCACTCGCCGCTGCCATGGAAGGCATCGACGCCATCGTTTTCACGGCGGGGATCGGCGAGCACGCGGCGGCGATTCGCGAAGGGGTGATGCGCCGCGCGGCGTGGCTCGGCGTCGAGATCGACGTCGAAGCGAACAACTCGGGCGGGCCGCTGGTCACGACGGCGTCGAGTCGTGTACCGGCGTGGGTGATCCCGACCAACGAGGAATGGATGATCGCGCAACATACGCGCCGGCTGATCCGGTGACGAGCAGGCGAACGCACAAGGAAAGGAGCCGCCATGGCCGAACTACTGCTGATCAACGTCGAAGAACACGCAGGCGACGACGAAGTCGGCGCGTTCCTGAAACGGCACGGATTCCCGCTGTTCGATTCGATCGAGCGCGTGCCGGCCGGGATTGGCGCCCCCATCGCGTTGCTCAGGTTCAATACGCTGTCGTCGGTGGCGATCTACACGCTGCGCGATCGGATCGACCACATATCGTGGCGGGGGCGGTCGATTCGTGCGCACATCCTGCCGGATCGGAAGGCGTGAGCGGCTTCTCGCGTCAGCGAGGTTGAGGGCGGGAATGCGGGCCGGCTCTCCCGCAGACAGGCATCTCCAGCACGATTTTTGAATCCCCGTGTGTCGTGTACGCACACAGATACGTTGGGATACAAAGCCTGCGGGCGGGTCGGGTATAAATCCGGTGACGCGATTCACACGGCGGCGCAGTGCCGGCGCCGCCGGCGAGAACGCCGATTCCCGAGTGCCCGCACGTGCCGTGGGCCGCCTTCCTTCGCGATCGACAATGGAGAACGAGTCATGCCTGAAACCGTGAACACCCGCCGCCGCCTGATCCTCGGTACGACGCTGGCAAGCCTGAGCCTCGCCGACCTCGGCTTCAGCGCCCTGGCGCATGCGCAGTCGGCGCCCGATGCCCCGCCTGCGAAGCGCACGGCCGGCGTCGCGTCGCTGGGCACGATCCACCAGATCGACGCGGGCGTGCTCAACGTCGGGTATGCGGACCTCGGGCCGAAGAACGGCCCCGTCGTGTTCCTGCTGCATGGCTGGCCGTACGACATCTACAGCTACGCGGAAGTCGCGCCGCTGCTCGTCGCGGCCGGCTATCGCGTGATCGTGCCGTACCTGCGCGGCTACGGGTCGACGACGTTCCGCTCGGCCGACACGGTGCGCAACGGCCAGCAGGCGGTCACGGCCGTCGACATCGTCGCGTTGATGGATGCATTGAAGATCGACCGCGCGGTGTTCGGCGGCTACGACTGGGGCGCGCGCACGGCCGACATCATCGCGGCGCTGTGGCCGCACCGCGTGAAGGCGCTGGTGTCGGTGAGCGGCTACCTGATCGGCAGCCAAGCGGCGAACGCCACGCCGCTGCCGCCACAGGCCGAGTTCCAGTGGTGGTATCAGTTCTATTTCTCGACCGAGCGCGGCGAACTCGGCTACACGCAGAACCGCGATGCGTTCAACAAGCTGATCTGGCAGCTCGCGTCGCCGAAATGGCAGTTCTCCGACGAAACCTATGCGCGCACGGCCGCGTCGTTCCAGAACCCCGATCACGTGGCCGTCGTGATCCACAACTATCGCTGGCGCCTCGGGCTCGCGAAGGGCGAAGCGCAGTACGACGACATCGAGCGCCGTCTCGCGGCCGGCCCCGCGATCACCGTGCCGACGATCACGATGGAAGGCGACGCGAACGGCGCGCCGCATCCGGCGCCGGCCGCCTACGCGAAGAAGTTCACCGGCAAGTACCAGCACCGCACGATCACCGGCGGCATCGGCCACAACCTGCCGCAGGAAGCGCCGCAGGCGTTTGCGGATGCGATCCTGCAAGTGGAGCATCTGTGATGCGGGCCCGCACGGAAGTGTGGCGGCGCGGCGCACGTCGTGCGCTCGGCGCGGGCGTGCTGCTGGCCGGTGTGCTGGCGGCGAACGGCCCGGCCGCGTTCGCGGAACAGCCGAAACCGGCCGCGGCCGCTTCGCCGATCTACGGCGTGACGATTCCGCCCGGCTACCGGAAGTGGGAAATGGTTGCGCCGGCCGAGGAAGCCGCACCGCTCGATGAGCTGCGTGTGGTGCTCGGCAACCCGGTCGCGATCCGCGCGCTCGAACAGGCGACGCTGCCGTTCCCGGACGGCACGATCCTCGTGAAGCTCGCGTACAAGCGCAAGCAGTCCGACGAGTTCGCGCCGGCGACGGTGCCGGGCCAGGCGACGACCGTGCAGGTGATGGTGAAGGACTCGCG
Source organism: Burkholderia sp. SRS-25 (assembly GCF_004343765.1). Taxonomy (NCBI): domain Bacteria; kingdom Pseudomonadati; phylum Pseudomonadota; class Betaproteobacteria; order Burkholderiales; family Burkholderiaceae; genus Burkholderia; species Burkholderia sp. SRS-25. Next base: position 154,974 of record NZ_PTXM01000015.1, on the reverse strand, counting down.
CCGCTATGCGTCGACGGGCGGCTGGGGCTTCGGGCGCTTCATCAACGGCGTGCCGGCCGACATCGGCCAGCATCAGACGTGTTTTGCGTGCCACCAGGCGCGCGTGAAGAACCACGATTACGTGTTCACGCGGCTTGCGCCGTGACGTGCGTGGTGTGATGGGTTCGACGGAAAGGCGTGCCATGCGTGGCACGCCTTTTTTCATGATGAGTCGGTTTGGTATGCCATCGGTAGACGGGGCGGCAAACGATGCGGCAGTCCGGTTTGTATCGCACTGTATCTGCGGCCGTTCCTGAAAAACTGGCATGCAGAAAGCCCCGGTTTCGGAAACATGGCAGATACGTGCGCGGGTTCTACTGTCGACATGCAGGAAACGTTCGATGCCAGACGAACTGGATCGGATGCCGAATGATCGACTGACCCACCTCTCTCAAGGAGAACCCTCATGAAAGCCGCTCGACTCCTCGCCGTTGCCGTCCTCGCCGTCGCACCCGCCCTGTCGTTTGCCGATACCGGCCACGGCCTCACGCGCGCCGAAGTGCGCGCCGATCTCGTCCGCCTGGAGAAGGCGGGCTACAACCCGGCCAGCAGCGAAGCGAACTACCCGAACGATATCGCGGCCGCAGAGAACGCCGCCGCGCAGCAGGTCGCGCGTTCCGACCAGAACGGCCCGTCGAAATCGCAAGGCGACAGCGTCGCCGATGCGTCGACGCCGGCCGGCCATCACGACGCGTCCCAAGCGCGTTCCGCACGAAATGCGGCCGACGACCTGTACGCGCATTCGTGATGTGCTGCCGCGCTTGCCGCAGGCGGGCGCGGTCACCCCTGCAGCACTTCCCGTGAAAAACACAATGGAGCAAGGAGCATGACGATGGCCGGTTTGTTGAAACGCGTTCTGGTATCTGCCGCAGTGGTCGGCGGACTGTTCGGTGCGGTCGCGGCGCAGGCCGCGCCGAAAGAAGATCTGAAGGGCACGAACGTCGTGCTCGTGCACGGCGCGTTCGCCGACGGGTCGAGCTGGAACCGCGTGATTCCGCTGCTCGAGGCGCGCGGGCTGCACGTCGTATCGGTGCAGAACCCGCTGAGCTCGCTCGCCGACGATGCAGCCGCGACGAAGCGTACGGTGGACGCGCAGAAGGGGCCGGTCGTGCTGGTCGGCCATTCGTGGGCCGGCGTCGTGATCAGCGAGGCGGGCAACGACGACAAGGTGAAGTCGCTCGTGTACGTCGCCGCGTTCGCGCCCGACAACGGCCAGTCGATCGCCGACGTCACGCAGGGGCTGCCGGCGCCCGCGTGGGCCGGTGAGCTGCGCAAGGACGCGGGCGGTTTCGCCACGCTGTCGGACAAGGCGATCGCGCAGGATTTCGCGCCGGACCTGCCGCCCGCGCAGCAGCGCCTCGTTGCGGCGACCCAGGGGCCGTGGTATAGCGGTTGCATCTCGGAGAAGGTCACGCAGGCCGCGTGGCATGCGAAGCCGTCGACGTTCGTCGTCGCGACGCAGGACAAGATGATCGACCCGGCGCTGCAGGAAGCGATGGCGAAGCGGATCGGCGCGACGGTCACGCGCGTGAACGGCAGCCATGTGTCGATGCTGAGCCAGCCGAAGATTGTGGCCGACGCGATCATCGCGGCAGCCGAACGCGCGAAGCAGGATCAGCAGTGAGTGAACGCGGTGCCGCGCGTTCTCGTCGTCGGTGAGGCGTAGCGGCGTCAGTGATTGTGATGTCTTTCCACCAGGAGAAGTCATGACCGAACTCTGGCAATTGCCGGCAACCGAACTCGCGAAACGCGTGCGTCAGCGTGAAGTGTCAGCGCGCGAAGTGGCGGACGCGGTGCTCGATCGTCTCGATGCGGTGAATCCGGCGATCAACGCGGTGATCGAACACCGGCCCGACGATGTCCGGCGGCAAGCCGACGAAGTCGATCGCGCAATTGCGCGCGGCGACGATCCGGGGCCGCTCGCAGGCGTGCCCGTGACCGTGAAGATCAACGTCGACCAGGCGGAATTCGCGACGACCAACGGCACGCGCCTGCAGGAGAACCTGATCGCGCACGCCGACAGCCCGGTGGTCGGCAACATCAGAAAGGCCGGCGCAATCCTGCTCGGCCGCACCAATTCGCCGACGTTCGCGTTGCGCTGGTTCACGTCGAATCTCGTGCATGGCCACACGCGCAATCCGCGCAATCCGTCACTGACGCCGGGCGGATCGAGTGGCGGCGCGGCGGCAGCCGTGGCCGCCGGGATCGGCCCGCTTGCCGTCGGCACCGACATCGGTGGCTCGGTGAGGTACCCGGCCTACGCGTGCGGCGTGCATGGCATTCGTCCGTCGCTCGGCCGCGTGCCGGCGTTCAATGCATCGTCGCCCGAGCGTGCGATCGGCGCGCAGCTGATGTCGACGGCGGGGCCGATTGCACGCACGATCGACGATCTCTCTCTCGCGTTGCGTGCGTTCGCCGCGCCGGACCCGCGCGATCCGTGGCATGTGGCGGTGCCGTTCGACGGGCGCGAGGTGCCGAAGCGCGCGGCACTGTGCGTTCGGCCGGGTGGCTTGCAGGTCGTGCCCGAAGTCGAGGCCGCATTGCGCGATGCCGCACGGCGATTGATCGATGCGGGCTGGACCGTCGACGAGATCGACGATACGCCGCCGATGCGCGAAGCAGCGCTGTTGCAGGAGCAGCTCTGGCTCGGTGATGGATTCGACGCATTGACGAGCGCGGTCGCGAAAGATGGCGATCCGGGTGCGGCTGCCGTGGTCGAGGCCGTGCGCGGCAAGGTGCGCGACCTGCCGGCCGACGTGATCAGCCGCGCGCTCGTCCGGCGCACGACGCTGACGCGGCAGTGGCGGCTGTTTCTCGACGAGTATGCGGTGGTGCTGCTGCCGGTTTCATCGGAACTGCCGTTTCCCGACGATCTCGATCGGCAGGGACCCGACGGGTTCGATCGCGTGTGGGAGGCGCAGCTCACGTTGCGCGCGCTGCCGGCGATGGGGCTGCCGGGGTTGGCCGTGACGACGTCGCTCGTGAATGGCGTGCCGGTCGGCGTGCAGGTGGTTGCCGCGCATCATCGCGAGGATCTGTGCCTGCTCGCCGGGCGCGATATCGAAGCGCGCGGCGTGCCGGTCGCGCCGGTCGACCCGGTGCGTTAGCCGGTTGACGGACAGGCGAATGCGTCGACGATGCCCGTTCGGCATCGTGCCGATGCATTCCGCCAGCCGGCCGGCTTCATCGGTCGCTCCTGCCTGCGCGCCCGCGCATGCACCCCATTGAGGCATCATTGACGGCGTTTCGGGCAGGGCACCCTGGATGGTTTGGCATCCAAAGCATTACGCGTGGAAACCGGTACGCAGCGCGCGTTCGAAAGCAGCCCGACGTGAGCGCAGGGGTGCATCGGCATGCCATCACGCGACATGTGCGCCCGCCAGCGCCCGGGCACCTGGATATTCATCCGACGATTCAGCGTGCAAGCGTTGCACATCCCGTTATCACGGACTCGCGCGGATCACAACTCGCCGCTTCTGGAAACGTCCGTTACGGATTCTGCGTTAATCCCGGCGTCACTTTGGTCGTTATCGGGAAGTCGACCTTGCACGTGCCGTACCCGACTGGTTTCACGCGCATGCGTCGCATGCACCGGCGGCGTGCTCAACGCTCTCCTGACCATGATCAAGAATTTCAGCATTCGCACCCGTCTGGCGCTGGCGATGGGTTTTCTCGGAGTATTGCTGGTCGTCGGCGGCATCATCGGCGTGGTCGGCATGGCAATCGGAAACAACGACGTGAAGACGCTCTATTCCGAAAGGCTCGCTTCGTCGGAGGCGCTCGGGCAGGCGAACGTCGCGCTGTCGAGGACGCGCCTGTGGCTGTATCGCATCGCGCTCGATCCGGCCAGCGCCGAAGTTCCGCAGGAAACCGGTGTGGCCCGCGACATGCTGGCCGCATCGAGGAAGGCATGGGACGCCTATCGCGCGCTGCCGTTCTCCGGCCCCGAAGAGGCCCGCCGCGCGGCCGACGCCGGCAGCAAGTTCAAGGCGCTGGTCGACAACGGGCTGGAGCCGATGTTCGAGGTCATAGCCACCCATGATGCGGCCAAAATTCCGGAAGTCTGGCGACGCATCCCGCCGTCGCTGTTCATCGACGCGTCCGACGCCATGGATGCGCTCGGGCAGCTTCAGATCACGGCTTCGCGGGCGACGTTCGATGCCGCGCAGGCGCGCTTCCACTGGTTCATCGGCATGGCGGTCGCCGGGAGCCTGGTCGCGCTCGGCGCGGCCACGCTGACATGGTGGTCGCTGCAACGGGCGATCGGCACGCCGCTGGCGAACGCACTGGGCCATTTCGGCGCCATCGCCGAAGGCGACCTGACGACTCGGGTGGAGATTCATTCGACCGACGAAATGGGGCAACTGCTGACCGGCTTGCAGACGATGCAGGGCGAACTGCTCCAGACGATCCGGGCGGTGCAGAACGGCTCGCACGCGATCGACGCCGCCGCTCGGGAGATCGCGGCGGGCAACATGGATCTGTCCCAACGGACCGAGGAGCAGGCCGCGTCGCTGGAGGAGACGGCCGCGTCCATGGAGCAGCTGACGTCGACGGTTCGCCAGAACGCCGAGAACGCGAAGCAGGCCAGCCAGGTGGTGAGCGACGCGGCGCTGCTGACCGAGCAGGGCAATCAGGCCGCGCAAGAGGTCGTCAGGACGATGCGGGGGCTGTCGGAATCGTCAGGCAAGATCGCCGAGATCATCACGGTGATCGAAGGCATCGCATTCCAGACCAACATCCTGTCGTTGAACGCCGCGGTCGAAGCGGCCCGGGCCGGCGAACAGGGGCGCGGGTTCGCGGTCGTGGCGGGCGAAGTGCGCTCGCTGGCCCAGCGCAGTGCCGCGGCATCGCGTGAAATCAAGGAACTGATCACGGATTCGCTCAGGCGCGTCGACACCGGCGCACGGCAGGTCGATCGCGCGACGGGGACGATGACGGAAATACTGGCGTCGGTGCGACGGGTCGACGTACTGATGAGCGAGATTACCGCCGCGTCCGACGAGCAGTCGCGGGGCATCGAGCAAGTCAATCAGGCCGTCGCGCAGATGGATCAGGTGACGCAGCAGAACGCCGCGCTGGTGCAGCAGGCATCGGCAGCGGCAGCGGCGCTGAAAGCGCAGGCGGGGCAGCTGGAAGCGACGATCGCGGTATTCCGGATCGATGCCGCCCGAACCTGATTCGACGCAGGAACATCCGGTCGAGAAGGACGCTCCGTGTCGGGATCGTTCCCGCTCTGCGCGTCGCGGCCATGCTCCGGCAACTGGGCATCGAACCATCCGTGCCGCGCTTCGTGCGGGATGTGACTTTCCGCCGTCCGGCAGGCCGCGACAGCGGATCTCGATCGCGCCGGGCCGCCGCATCGCGCACGACAGCGATTGTTGACGACGCTGGAAAGGTCCAATCCAGAAGCGGTAATAGGTGCCGCGAATATGGCCGATTATTCTCCCGTTCGCAGTAATGGCGTCCGTCCACGAATGCTATCGGACTGCTTACAAAATCAATTGCTCAGGGAGGCCTTTCATGAGACGCACCGTTGTCACCGGTTGTATCGGCGCCGCTTTCACCATGTCAGCATCGTGCGCGTTCGCGCAGAGTTCGGTTACGTTGTATGGCCTCGTCGATACGGCGATCCGCTATCAGACGAATGCCGGCCCTGACGGCAAGGACCTGATCGGAATGACGGTCGGCCCGGAAACGCACAGCCGCTGGGGCTTGCGTGGCAGCGAGGATCTCGGCGGCGGGCTGTCGGCGATCTTCCGTCTCGAGAACGGCTTCGAGCTGGGCGATGGCAAGCTGCACGTCGCGAACACGCTGTTCAGCCGGCAGGCCTACGTGGGCCTGTCGAACGGCCGATATGGCACGCTGACGTTCGGCAACCAGTACGCGCCGCTGTACGACACGATGGGCGACGTATTCGATCCGATGACCGTCGGCGACTACTGGCAGGACAGCTGGGCGTACAACGGCATCGGCAACTACCTGACGGTGCCGAACTCGGTGAAGTACGCATTCACGTACAACGGGTTCAGCGTCGATGCGATCTACGGCTTCGGCAATCATGCCGGTGCGATGGGCCTCGACAGCACGTACGGTGTCGAGCTCACCTACGCGCACGGGCCCGCGTCGATCAACGCAGGCTTCCAGCAGACCTCGGTATCGTCCGTGAACGGCAGTGCGACCAACGGCGCGAAGGTGAACTTCCTGCACGTGAGCGGCGCGTATCAGGTTACGCCCTCCGTCCGCCTGCTGGCCGGCTGGCTGCACGGCCAGGACAAGACGGGCACGACCGACTTCAACATGCAGCAGGCCGGCGCACCGGCGTTGAGCGGCGGGAGCCCGAACCGCATCGACGACACGTTCTACGTCGGCGCCAACTGGCAGGCCACCGCGCCGCTGCTGATCACGGTGGCCGGCTATTACGGCCACGCACGCAACGCAAAGCGGCTCGACGGTACGCTCGGTTCGGGGATCAACTACTCGGCGACCGTGCTGGCCGAGTATGCGCTGTCCAAGCATACGGAGGTCTACGGCACGGTCGATTTCTCGCGCGGCAACGGTGCGTTCGCGGCCGACTATCCGGGCGCCACCAATCGGCTCACCGGCAAGGTCGACCAGATCGGCAGGACCAACAACGTCGGGGCGGCCGTCGGCCTGCGCCAGATGTTCTGACGGCACTGCGCACCGCGCCGCGAGCGTTTCTGCTGCGAAATTCAGAACCGGACGACCTGCTTCTGCTCGACGTTGAAGCCGTCGCGCAGCACACTCGCCGAATCCGCGAAGTAGCGGCGCGTTTCCGCCAGCAGGTCGGCGTTGCCGCGACGGCAGAACACCACGCCCGATCCTTCCTCCGTGAGCAGTTCGTCGATCAGCGATTCGGGTTGCCCGATATCGGCGAGATGGACGTTCTGCACGCCGTGCGCGAGCGCATCGAGCGCTTCCCGCACGCAGGCCGCTGCGGTTGCGGCCGGATGCTCGGCAAGCCATTGCTCGAGTTCCGTGATGCCGTAGAGCCCCGCGAGCTCGCCGAGCTCGCGCAGCAGCGTGCTTTCCACCATCATCACCAGCGTGACGGCGCCGGTGCGCTGCGCGAAGAGGCTGCCGAGCCGTTCCGCGCGCAGCAGGTGATCATGGCCTGCGTCGTCCGGGGCGATCGGCATCACGACGGGCACCAGCCCGTTCTCGAGAAACGCGTTCAGCGCGGTGCCGTCGAAGCGGGCGACCGCGCTCGTGTCGGTGCGGTCGGAATGGGCGCTCGCCACCAGCAGGCCGCCGTCGTGGCCGTCGATGCCGATCGCCTTGGCGCCGTGACTGCCGATCAGGCGCACCAGCTCATGATTGACGCCTGCCATCGCCGCGTGAACGGCATGGATCGATGGCGTACCGGGTGCGGCAGGCACGCCCTGCACGACGATCGGGCGAACGCCGGTGAGTGCGAGCAGCGCGACGTCCTGCGCGAATGCGTGGCGGGCGCGTGCGTCGCTCGCGGCGCCGCCTTCGACGATGACGACGGTCTGCCCGTCCAGGGCCTGCATGAACGGCAGCGAGCGCGCGAGGCCGGCTACGCGGCGCGACGTCAGAGTGGGACTTTCAGGGTCTGGGAACATGGGATTCCGAATGAATGAAGGGCGAGCCTGTCGCCGCACGTTGCGGCGTCAACGCGGCATCAATACGTGCGTTGCATCAGCTGGTGAATCTCGTCGGGCGTCAGCGCGTCGCGCGACGCCTGCCGGAACGGGCGTTCGCTGAGACAGCGCGCCGCGTCGGCGAACAGTTCGAGGTGCGCGCGGTTGTCTTCCTGCGGCAGCGCCAGCACGATGAATTCGCGCACGGGCTTGCGATCCGGTGCGTTGAAGGTGAACGGATACTGCGTGCGAACGAACAGCGCGATGGCCGAGCGGAGGCCGGCGACACGCGCATGCGGAATCGCGACGCCCTGGCCGAGGCCGGTCGAGCCGAGTTGCTCGCGCTTCGTCAGTTCGGTCCTGATCCGCTCCGCGGATACGCCACTGCTGCGCTCGATGTGGCGCGCGACGAGGTCGAACAGCTGGATCGCGCTTTCGACCGGTACGTCGAGCAGGATGTTGTCCAGCGGGCAGGCGTCGGCCAGCCGGGTCGCGAGCGGTGCGCCGCCGCGTCGGTAGGGAAGGTCGGGTTGGCCGCCGGCGGCGGCCTGCTGCGTTTGCATGCGGATCTCTCCGTGTCGGGATGACAGGGAAATCCTAGACAAAACCGCGTAAAGACGGTGTTAGATACGCGCGGGCCCGGCATTAAAATTGTGTATCGATCGCCGATGGAACCGGGCCCGGCACATACCGCTTCAGGTACCCGACAGCACGAACGGCAGCGTCGTCAGCAGAAACACCGAAATGCCGACCACCGGCGCGCCGAACGCGATCGCCGCGAACGCCACCGCCGCGCTGGTCAGCACGAGCGTTCTCGATACCCGTCGGTGCCGGCCGTGTGCAGCCGCCCTGTCATTGCGGATTGCATCGGTCCGCGCACCGATCACGTGTTTCCAGAACGTCAGGCCAAGCATGATTGCTCCTGTGTGAAAGTTGACCGGGACCGGGCGCGCGAGGCGCCCGTCAAGCGGGTCAGCAGCGCTTGAGCTTGAGCACGCGCGAGATCTGCCCGGGCGTGAAGCTGCTGTTGCGCACATAAGGCGCGCAGTCGAGCGGTGCGGTGAGCGATTCGCTGACGACGTACTGGCCGACGAAGCGGTACGCGTCGGTGGCCATGCGGATGAACACCGGAATCGCGTCGTGTTGTGCGGCGAGCGTCCTGCCTGCCGCCCGTGCGGACGCGCTGCCGTCGCAGAGGATCACGTCGGGTGCGTGCGGGTTGAGGTCCGTGCGCAGGCAAGCGGCCACGACCTTGCCGTTCTTCGTCGGCAGGAACGCCTGTTTGCTGCCGCCGCACGCGGTGTGGATGAATTCGCGGGTGTACTGCTTGTCGATCTCGAACATGTTCGGGCTCCGGTATCGGAAACTTCCGTCGGTTAAATCAGGTATGCAAAGTAATGAGACTGGATCGGCATGCGGGATGCGAGGCATTCCAGTCGAACGTTGCCGGGGCGGCGGATCGATGGCGTGTCGTGATACGGGAATTTCCGCGCGGATACGCTTGCATCGCGCGATGCGCGGTCAACGCATCGACGTCGTGTTCAAGCGTGCACGGGAAAGACTACGGCGCGCACCGTCCGCCTGTCGGCAGGACGGTGGCTCGGGAAAAGAGAGACGCAGGCGTCCTGCCAGTCAGGCAGAAAAACAACTCGGAGGGCGAGGACTTCGGATGCGCATGTGCGTACTCGGTGATGGATCGATTGCGAACACATTCTAGTGAACGCATGCGCGGGCGCAAGTAAAAAGGTCGTAAAGGTTGAGTGGCCCGTGCGGCCTGGCGCACAAAACAAAAAACGCGTGACGACTGTCGTCGCCACGCGCAATGGGAGTCTGCAAGGTGGCGCGCATGCCGGCGAACCGGCATACGCGTCGGGTCATCAGAAATCGAACCCCGGCCCACCCGCACTCGGGCCGCCCGGCGCTGCCGCCGGCGCCGCATCCTTCGGCGCTTCGAACACGGTCGCATCGGTCGTCAGCAACAGCCCCGCGACCGACGCCGCGTTCTGCAGCGCCGTGCGCGTGACCTTGGTCGGATCGAGCACGCCCGATTCGACGAGGTCGCCGTACTCGCCGGTCTGCGCGTTGTACCCGAAGTTGCCCGAGCCTTCGGCCACCTTCGCGACGACGACGCTCGCTTCCTCGCCCGCGTTCGTGACGATCTGGCGCAGCGGTTCCTCGAGCGCGCGCAGCACGATCTTGATGCCTGCGTTCTGGTCGGCGTTCACGCCCTGCAACTCGCGGATCGCCTGCCGCACGCGGATCAGCGCGACGCCGCCGCCCGGCACGATGCCTTCCTCGACAGCCGCGCGCGTGGCGTGCAGCGCGTCGTCGACGCGGTCCTTCTTCTCCTTCACTTCGATTTCGGTGGCCCCGCCGACCTTGATCACCGCGACACCGCCCGCGAGTTTCGCGACGCGTTCCTGCAGCTTTTCACGGTCGTAGTCCGACGTCGCTTCGTCGATCTGCACGCGGATCTGCTTCACGCGCGCTTCGATGTTCTTCGCATCGCCCGCGCCGTCGATCACGGTCGTGTTTTCCTTGCCGACCTCGATGCGCTTCGCCTGGCCGAGTTCGGCCAGCGTCGCCTTTTCGAGCGTCAGGCCCGTTTCCTCGGCGATTACCTGCCCGCCGGTGAGGATCGCGATGTCTTCGAGCAGCGCCTTGCGGCGGTCGCCGAAGCCCGGCGCCTTCACGGCGACCGTCTTCAGGATCCCGCGGATGTTGTTCACGACCAGCGTCGCGAGCGCTTCGCCTTCGACATCTTCCGCGATGATCAGCAGCGGCCGGCCCGACTTCGCGACCTGTTCGAGCACCGGCAGCAGGTCGCGGATGTTCGAGATCTTCTTGTCGTGCAGCAGGATGTAGGGGCTTTCGATCTCGGCGATCTGCTTGTCGGGATTGTTGATGAAGTACGGCGACAGGTAGCCGCGATCGAACTGCAGCCCCTCGACCACATCGAGCTCGTCTGCGAGCGACTTGCCGTCCTCGACTGTGATCACGCCTTCCTTGCCGACGCGGTCGATCGCTTCCGCGATGCGCTGGCCGATCGATTCCTCGCCGTTCGCGGAGATCGTCGCGACCTGCGCGATTTCCTTGCTCGTGGTGGTCGGCCGGCTGATCTTCTTCAGCTCGTCGACGGCCGCCGCGACGGCCTTGTCGATGCCACGCTTCAGGTCGAGCGGGTTGAGCCCGGCCGCGACGTATTTCTGGCCTTCACGAACGATCGCCTGTGCGAGCACGGTGGCCGTCGTGGTGCCGTCGCCGGCGGCGTCGCTGGTGCGCGATGCAACTTCCTTCACGAGCTGCGCGCCGATGTTCTGCAGCTTGTCCGCGAGTTCGATTTCCTTCGCGACCGACACGCCGTCCTTCGTGACGACGGGCGCGCCGAAGCTGCGTTCGAGCACGACGTTGCGGCCCTTCGGCCCGAGCGTGACCTTCACCGCGTTCGCGAGAATGTTCACGCCTTCCGTCAGCTTGGCCCGGGCGACGTCGCTGAAAATGATTTCCTTCGCTGCCATGATTGCGCTCCGTTATTGATTGACGACCGCGACGATGTCTTCCTCGCGCAGCACGAGAAACTCGTTGCCATCCACCTTGACGGCTTGCCCCGCGTATTTGCCGAACAGCACGCGTTCACCGACCTGCAGGTCGGGCACGATGCGCTGGCCGTCCGTATCCTTGCGGCCGGGGCCGACGGCGATGACTTCACCCTGGTCGGGCTTTTCCGCCGCGCTGTCGGGGATCACGATGCCCGATGCGGTGGTGGTTTCCTGGTCGAGTCGTTTCACGATCACGCGGTCGTGCAAGGGGCGTAGGCTCATTGGTTGTCCTGTGCTGATCCGTTGAAATTGGCTGGCACTCTTTAACAGAGAGTGCTGACGAGTATAAAAATGCGCGGCGGCGCAATCCAATAACGGATTCCGAAATGCATTTTCACGGAGGCGGTTTGGACGAAAGGCGGGAACGACGGGCAGGGCCGCGCGTCAGATCAGCAGCGACAGCGTCCTGAACAGCGCGAGATCCGCCTTGCGTGCCGATCGCGCATGCCGGCGGATCACGTGCAGCAGGCAGTCGATGAAGCAGCGCGCCGCGTCGCCGAGCGTGCTGCTGCGCCGCGTGACGATCCCGAGGTCGCGCGGCTCGAAGGTCTCTTTCAACTTCAACGCACGCATCCGTTCGCCGAACGACGGCACGGCCGCGAGGATCGTCGGACACCACGTGCACATGTCGGCCTGCTCGAGCATCGTCTGCAGCATCGCCACCGACTGCGCACGCACGATGCGCCGTTCGTCGATGTGGGCGCCGTGACGCGTGAACAGGTAATCGACGAGCGCAGCTTGCCCGTCGGCCGCGAAATTCAATACCCAGTCGTGGTCGAGCAGGTCGTGGATCGACCGCGCGTGCTCGAGCGGATGGCCGGCGCGCACCATGACCGCTGTCTCGTAGCGCAGCATCGGCTCGAACGCGAATTCCTGCGTGCCGCCCGGTTGCACGTGCCCGAGCGCGAAATCCATGCTGCCGTCGCGCAACAGCGGTTGCGCGACGGCCATCAGCGCTTCGTAGAGCTCCAGGCGTACGTCCGGCATCTGTTCACGAAAACGCAGCACCGCTTCCGCGAGGAAGGTCATCGTGAGCCACGGCGTGACGCCGATGCTCAGCCGGCCCTCGACGCGGCCGCGCATGCGCTCGAGATCGCTCTGCGCGTGTTCGAGCTGCTTCAGCACGAGCTTCGCGTGCGTGAGCAGCGTCTTGCCGTATTCGGTGAAGCCGATCCCCTCCGGCGCGCGGACCAGCAGCGGCAGGCGTTCGCTCGCTTCCAGCTCGCGCAGCGCACGCGTGACGGCCGCCTGCGACAGCCCGAGCGTGCGCGCCGCACCGCGGATGCTCCCCGCCTCCGCGCTCGCGACGAGCGCCTGCAGCTGATGCAGCTTGATCGTGCTCATGGTGCGCTACCCGACAACGAAAGGTTGTCATCATAACGAAACCGCGGCTGTTCGCCGGGATTTTCGCTGCCTACGATGCGGCCACGATCGGTCATTCGGGCGATCGGCAACCGGAACGCATCGAGGAGAATCGGGGTTGGACCACAAACACATCCAGCCGGAAATGGCGGCCATCGAGGCGGAAATGATCGCGCTGCGCCGCCGGCTGCACGCACATCCGGAGCTTGGCTTCGAGGAGCACGCGACGAGCGATCTCGTGGCCGGTTTCCTGACAACGTGGGGTTATCGGGTGACGCGCGGGCTCGGCGGCACGGGCGTGGTCGGCACCTTGACGCGCGGCCCCGGAAAGCGGCTCGGGCTGCGCGCGGACATGGATGCGCTGCCGATCCGCGAGACGACCGGGCTGCCGCACGCGAGCCGGTGCAACGGCGTGATGCATGCGTGCGGCCACGACGGTCATACGGCGATGCTGCTCGCGGCGGCGCGATGCCTGGCCGAGCGCGAGCGCTTCACAGGCACGCTGAACCTGATTTTCCAGCCGGCCGAGGAAGGGCTCGGCGGCGCGAAGCGGATGATCGACGACGGGCTGTTCGCGCAGTTTCCGTGCGATGCGGTGTTCGCGATGCACAACGTGCCGGGCCTGCCGGCCGGCGTGCTCGGTTTCTGCGACGGCCCGGCGATGGCCTCGGCCGACGAGGTGCGCGTGCGCGTGACCGGGCGCGGCGGGCATGGCGCGGCGCCGCATACGACGATCGATCCGGTGGTCGTGTGCGCGTCGATCGTGATGGCGCTGCAGACCGTCGTGTCGCGCAACGTGAACCCGCAGGAGCTGGCGATCGTGACGGCCGGCTCGATCCATGCGGGCACCGCGTCGAACGTGATTCCGTCGCACGCGGATCTGGCGCTCAGCGTGCGTGCGCTTTCGCCGGACGTGCGGGCGCTACTTGAACGGCGAATTCGCGAGATCGTGCACGGGCAGGCCGCGAGCTATGGTGCGACCGCGGAGATCGACTACCGGCACGAGTACCCGGTGCTCGTCAATCACGCCGCGGAGACCGCGTTTGCACGCGACGTCGCCCGCGAATGGGGCGGCGATGGCGCGCTGATCCCGCATCTGCGGCCGATCGCGGCCAGCGAGGACTTCGCGTTCATGCTGAACGCGTGCCCCGGCAGCTACCTGTCGATCGGCAACGGCGACGGCGCCGCCGGATGCGGGCTGCACCACCCCGGCTACGACTTCAACGACGCGTGCCTCGCCACTGGCGCGAGCTACTGGATTGCACTGGCGGAGCGCTACCTCGCGTGACGTGCCCGCACGATTTTGACTGACGATTCACACAAGGAAGGAGACTGGCAATGAAGCAGTGGAAACGGATGGCGGCGCTCGCGGTGGCGCTGGCGGCAGGGGCGGCGCATGCGGGCGACTGGGCGGGCAAGGAGATCCGCCTCGCGGTCGATCCGACCTACCCGCCGCTCGAATACAAGCTGCCCGACGGCACGCTGGCGGGTTTCGGGATCGACATCACGAACGCATTGTGCGCGGAGCTGCATGCGCGCTGCGTGTGGGTCGAGTCGAGCTTCGACGGGATGATTCCGGGGCTGCTCGCACGCAAGTTCGACGTGATTGCGTCGTCGATGACGATCACGCCGAAGCGGCAGCAGCAGATCGCATTCACGAACCGGATCTCGAATGCGCCGGCACGCCTTATCGCGCGCAAGGGCTCGCCGCTGCTGCCGACGGCCGACGCGCTGAAGGGCAAGCGTGTGGGCGTCGAGCAGGGTTCCGCGCAGGCTGACTATGCGATCGCGAACTGGCAGCGGGCCGGCGTGCAGATCGTGTCGTACCCGAACCAGGATCAGGTGTATGCCGATCTCGTGACGGGCCGGCTCGACGCAGCGTTCCAGGCGTCGATCGCGGCCAGCGACGGTTTCCTGAAGAAACCGCAGGGCAAGGATTTCGCGTTCGTCGGCGCGGCAATCGACGACGTGAAGTATTTCGGGCAGGGCGACGGGCTCGGGCTGCGCAAGCAGGACAACGACCTGCGTGACGCCTTCAACCGCGCGCTTGCGGCGATCCTCGCGAACGGCACGTACCAGCGCATCAACAACAAGTATTTCGACTTCGACATTTACGGCGCGAAGTAAGCGGCGACACCCGGAAGGCGGGCAGTCACGACACTATAAATAAGGAACACGAATGAACTGGAGATTGGCTTTCGTCGCGGTCCCGGCGCTGTGTGCAGCGCCCGCGTTCGCGCAAGGCAGCGTCACGTTGTACGGCCTCGTCGATGCCGGCATCGACTACACGAGCAACGTTGGCGGCCGCGGTGCGTGGCAGATGGCGAGCGGCTTCGCGCAAGGCAGCCGCTGGGGGTTGAAGGGCACCGAGGACCTGGGCGGCGGCTACAGCGCGCTGTTCCAGCTCGAAAACGGCTTCAACGTGAACAACGGCACGCTCGCGCAGGGCGGCCGCATGTTCGGGCGGCAGGCGTACGTGGGGCTCGGCAGCGCGCGGTTCGGCACGCTGACGCTCGGCCGGCAATACGATGCGGTGGTCGACTATCTCGCGCCGACGACCGCGAACGGCAGCTGGGGCGTCTATCCGTTCTCGCATCCGCTCGACAACGACAACACCGGCAACACGTTTCGCGTGAACAACACGGTGAAGTACGCGAGCCCGGATTTCGCCGGCTTCTCGTTCGGTGCCACGTACGGTTTCAGCAACGACACGGGATTCGCGAACAACCGTCAGTGGAGCGTCGGCGCGCAGTACGAGCAGGGCGGCTTGCTGGTCGGCGCGGCCTTCCTGAATGCGGACAACCCCGGCGCGACGTCGGGCGGCGCGATCGCGGGCTCGGGGTCGGTCGGCGCCGATGCGAACTTTGCGTCGGCGCGGCTGCGGATCTTCGGTGCGGGGATCAACTACACGGCGGGGCCCGCGACGGTCGGGTTCGCATACACGAACAGCAACGTCACGCGGCCGACCGCGAACGTCGGCTACCTGTTCGGCGACGAAACGATCCAGCCGGTGACCGGCCCGCTCGCGGGTGGCACGGTGTCGTCGATCAGGTACCAGAACGTCGAGGTGAACGGAAAATACCAGTTCACGCCGGCGCTGTTCATCGGTGCACAGTACGTGTACACGACGGTGCGCTACGACGCGACGACGGGCAGCGCGAAGCCGAAGATCCATTCGCTCGGGCTGATGGCCGACTACAGCCTGTCGAAGCGCACGGACGTGTACCTGATGGGCGCTTACCAGCGCATCGCGGGCGATGCGACGGGCTCGTCGTTCGACCAGGCTTACATTCCCGGCGCGGCGGACCTGTCGTCGACCTCGAAGCAACTGATGGTTCACGCGGGGATCCGTCACAAGTTCTGAAGGCGCGATGACGGAAGAGGCGGCGGGCCGAGTTCCCCGCCGCCTCGACGCGCCTACTGCGCGACGCGGATCACGACCTTGCCGAAGTGTTGACCCGACTGCAGGTACGCATACGCCTGCGGTGCGTCGTCGAAGCCGAACACGCGATCGACCACCGGCTTGATCCGCTTCGCGTCGACGAGCCGCACGACATCGTCGAGCATCGCGCGGCTGCCGACCATGATCCCGTGCAGCTGCCGGATCCCGCCGATCAGCGACAGCAGCCCGAGTTCGGGGCCGGCGAAGCTGCTGAGGCCGCCGATCACCGACACGATGCCGCCCATCTTCGTCGCGGCGACCGAGCGCGGCAGCGTATCCTTGCCGCCCACTTCGACGACGAGATCGGCCCCCGCCCCGCCGGTGAGCCGCAGCACTTCGTTTTGCCACTCGGGCGTCGCGCCATAGTTGATGGTTGCGTCCGCACCGAGTGTGCGGGCGCGCTCGAGCTTCGCATCGCTCGACGACGTGACGATGGTCCGCAGCCCCGCCGCATGCGCGAGCTGCAGCGCGACGATCGACACGCCGCCGGTGCCGAGCAGCACGACGGTCGCGCCGGGCTCGAGGCCACCGTCGCCGAACAACGCGTTCCAGGCGGTGATCCCGGCGCACGACAGCGTCGCCGCCTCGTCGTAGCTCAGATGCGCGGGAATCGCGACCAGCGCGGCTTCGTCGGATACGAAATGCTCGGCCAGCACGCCGTCGAATTGCGCGCCGGGCGACCCCGAGACCTTCTGTGGCGTGGGCGGCCCGTCGATCCAGTGCGGAAAGTACGTGTTGATCACGCGATCGCCCGGCTTGAAGCGCGTGACGTCGCGGCCGGTTTCGATGACTTCGCCGGCGCCGTCGGCCACCGGGATCAGCGCGTCCGTGCCGATGCCGAGATAGTCGCCGCGCGCGAACATCAGGTCGCGGTAGTTCAGCCCGGCCGAATGGATCTTCACGACGACCTCGGTCGGCCCGACCGCGCGGCGTGTCGCGTCGATGCGCCGAAGCGCGGCCGCGCCGTCGCCCGGTTTCACTTGCCATGCGTTCATGTCGACTCCTTTTCGAGATAGAGCGGACTATCATAGTGTTGCGCACGGGGACGCATTGGCGAGAATTCGGCCGGTGACTGTCGCCTGTGTGGACACAACCCTGTGACCCAACCGGAGCGGAATGGCATGGACGAGCGGCTGAGAGGCGTGGCCGAATTTGTCGACGTGGTGGAGTCGGGCAGCTTCGCGGCGGCGGCGCTGCGGCTCGGCGTCACGCGCTCGGCCGTGGCAAAGGTCGTCGCGCGGCTGGAACGCCGCCTCGGCGCGCGGCTCCTGCAGCGCACGACCCGCCAGCTCGGCCTGACCGACGAAGGGCTCGTCTATTACGAGCAATGCCGGCGGCTGCTGGCCGAACTCGGCGAGACGGAGGCCGCGCTCGACGCGGGGCAGCGCGAGCCGGCGGGGCGGCTGCGCGTCAGCGTGCCCGTGCTGTTCGGGCGGCAATGCGTGGCGCCCGTCATGCGGCGCCTCGTCGAGCGCCATCCGCGGCTCGAGATCGACGTGTCGTTCAGCGACCGTGTGGCCGACCTGGTCAACGACGGCTTCGACATCGCGGTGCGTATCGGCGAGCTGGCCGATACGAGTGCGCTGGTCGGGCGCAAGCTCGGCGTGCAACGCATGGGCATCTGCGCGTCGCCCGCGTATCTCGACCGTCATGGCCGGCCGGCGGGGCTCGACGCACTCGCGTCGCATGTCGGCATCGCGTATTCGCGCGGCGGGCAACCGACGCCGTGGCGGGTCGTCGGCGCGGACGGTGCGGTGCACGACCATCGCCCGTCCGGCCGCCTGCGGCTCGACGACCTGCAGGCGATCGCCGAGGCGGCCGCCGCCGGCGCGGGCCTCGCGTGGCTGCCGTGCTGGCTGATGGCGCCTTACCTGCGCGACGGCCGCCTCGCGCTCGTGATGGACAGCAACAGCGTGTCGGGCGCCGAAGTGTTCGCGGTGCGGCCGGCTTCGCGCCAGGTGCCGTCGAAGGTGCGTGTCGTCATCGATGCGCTCGTCGACGAAATACCGCGCATGCTGGCGTCGGATGATTGACGCGGGGGCGATGTGGCGTTCGCGCCGGGCCCGCGCCGCACCGGCTCAATTCGCGGCCCGCTGCGGATTGCAGTCCACCGAATACTCCGCTTGCTCGCCGTTGACGCGCAGCACCAGCGTCGCCTGGCAGATGTCGCTCGAATCGACGCTCAGCCGCAGCGTCGCGAGCGGCCGATCCTCGCCGCCGGCGAGTCGCGATTCGCCGGAGCGCGTCAGCGAGGCCGAGCCGGCGCCGCCGGTCTTGGTGATGCGCAGGCTGTATGACACGTCGACCGGCGCGGCCGACCGCACGTGCGGCACGATGTTCACGCCGCCGGCACTGGCGGCGATGTCGAAATAGGCGTCGAGATCGTGAATGCCAACCATGATCGTCCCCTGTCGAATGAAAAAAAGGCCGAACGGGCAATCGTCCGGCCTCTTCGTTACACCGGCGGTGCTCAGTGCTGCTTGATCGATGCGGTGTTGAAAGCGCCCGTCTGGCTGATGCTGGCGTAATTGCCGTTGCCTTGCTGCAGCAGCGTGGCGTTGTTGCTGAAGCCGATCTGCGTCACGTAACCCTGGTTGCCCGTGCCCGACACTTGCGACGCGTTGATGATGTTGAAGCCACCGGTTTGCGAGAGGTTCAGCAGGTCATCCGCACCCGTCTGCGACGCATTGGCGTAGTTGCCGATGGCGCCCGACTGGCTCACCGTCACCGCCGAGCTCGATGCCGATTGCGTCACGGACGCCAGGTTGTCCGCCGAAGACTGCGTGATGGATGCCGTCGAACCGGTCGAGCTGCTTTGCGTGATCGACGCCGTGTTGAACGCGGCCGTTTGCGTGATGGACGCGCCGTTGCCGTAGCCGTATTGCTGCGTGATCGCTGCGTTGTTCGACGCGGCCGACTGGTTGATCGTCGCGCTGTCGCCGGACTCGAACCACTGGTTGACCGTGGCGTTGTTGCCGTCGGCGGTCTGCGTGATCGACGTCGCGTTGCCGGCCGCGAGAAGTTGGTTCACCGTTGCGTTGTTGCCGCTCACGCCGCCCGATTGCGAAATCGTCGTCGTGTTGCCGCCGCCGAACGACGAGTTCACGGTGGCCGTTTCGGTGCCGCTCTGGGTCGTCGTGACCTGGTCGCCAACTTCGGCGAACTGCGTCACGCTGGCGTTGGTCGTGCCGCCCGTTTGCGTGATCGACGTCGCGTTGCCGCCGCCCCAGGTCGTCTGGACGTTCGCGGTGCCGTTGTTGCCGGTCTGCGTGATGCCGACGGTGTTGCCGACCGTGTCCGTCTGCGCGACGGTCGCGTTGTTGGCGATCGCCGACTGGCTCGGCGAGCCCTGGTTGATCGTCACGGCGTTCCAGCCGCCACCCTGCTGCGAGATCGACGCGCTGTCGATGTAGCTGTACTGGTTGATCGTGTTGATGTCGTATTGCGGGCCGCCCGTGTAGGCCGACGTCGTCTGCGTGATGGTCGCCGAGAAGTCGCCGCCACCGGACTGCGTCACGTAGTTCCGCTCATGCGACGTGCCCGTCTGCGACACGTTCACGCTCGAATACGGCTCCGCCCACCAGGAGGTCTGCTGGATCACGGTCGTGTCGCCGCTGCCGCCCGCGGTCGTCACGTTGGCGACGAACCCGTAACGGGGATCGTCGCCGGCTGCCGACTGGTTGATCGACACCGAATCACCGCTCGTCGCCGTCTGTTCGACGGTTGCCGAGTTGAAGCTGCCGTATTGCCCGATGTTCACGGTGTTACCCGACGAATCGGCCTGTGCGGCAGCCGATGCGAGCATCAGCACTGCGATTGCGATTGCAGACTTGGTCACCTTCATTTGTTGCTCCTGATTCGAAAGAAAATTCGCCGGAAAAGTGGGTCTTCGCCGGCACCCCCGCCAATTGAGGACGCTCTCACGTCCCACACGTCACACCACTTGAAGCAAAGCACTTGCACACTGCGTAACCGTTACCGCGTCAGCACCGTGGCGCGCGCACCGTTGCCGCTCTGGATCACCTGGATGCCGGTGTTCGATCCGCCCTGCACGATGTTCACCGCGTTGTTGCTGCCGTTCTGCGTGACGCGCGCCGACAGCGACGTGCCGACCTGCGTCGACTCGACCGAATTGCCGCTGCCGTTCTGTTGCACCTGCAACGTGTTGCCGTTGCCGCGCTGCGTCGCATTCAACGTGTTGCCGACGCCGACCTGCGACGCCGCGATCCAGTTCTGCGCACCGGTCTGCCGTGCGACGATCGCGTTGCCGTCGCCGGCCTGCCAGACCAGCGCACCGTTGTGGCCCGCCTGGTCGAGCGACGCGGCATTGCCGACACCGGCCTGCCGGACCGCGACGATGTTGCCGCTGTAGTCGAACGCCGGTTCGGGCGGGCCGAGATCGTTGAGCGGCACGGGAGCTGCCGCGGCAGCCTGCATCGTTGTCGCTGCCCATACGGTCGCGAGCACCCGCCACGCCGCGCGGGCGCGCCCGTTCCGATCACGCTGTCGATTCATCATGTTTTCTCCGCTGGCCGGCCTGCTGCCGGTTAATGAGTGGACGCGCCCTGGCGATCGATCTTCTGCGGGTCGTACGCGGTGTTCGCGTCCTCCATGTCCTGCGCGTATTTCCGGTCTTCCTGCAGATACCGCTGCATCGTCGGGTCGTACCAGTCCTGGTCGTTCTTCAGCGCCCACGTCTGGTTCGCGACCCCCTGGACGATCAGGTGCGTGAGCGCCGATTCGATCGCTTCGTTCACGCAGATCTGCGCGGGTTCGTTACGCGTCAGCCCGGCTTCCGCCTGCAGCAGGTCCTTGAAGCCGACGAAGCGATAGATGCCCGTGTCGACCTGATAGGAGTAGACGGTCTTGGTCGTCGACACGCTGTTGAGCACCTGGCCCGTGCGGATATCGATCGCGCGCAGGTTGACGGTGACCTGGTCGATCCGGTACTGCGTCGACCCGCTGATCCCGAGGTAGGCGACGCCGGCCCCGCCGGTCCGGACGTTCGTGTCGTAGCCGACGATGCCGCCCTCGAGCACGATGTTCGCGGGCATCAGCGGCGCCATCGCATCGTTCTGCGCCTTCTTCGCATCCGCGCCGTCGGTGGCGCGCATGATCTTGCGTTCGGTCAGCAGGTCCTGCAGGTTCTCGCGTTCCACCGGCGTGAACCATCCGGAGTCGCGCATCGCCTTGACGAGGAACGACGCGCCGCCCTGCGTGACCTGCGACGAGAACGAGCTGTCCGGCGATGCCTTGTACTGCCCCGTCAGGTCGCGAAAGCCGTACACCGCAGCGACGATCTTGCCCTTCGGCGGCGGCAGGTGCGTGAGGTCGCGCGTGGTGCGCGTCGGCGGCGTCAGCGTCGCGTTGCTCAAGGCCGGCATCGGCCGCGTGACGCAGCCGACCAGCGACAGCAGCAACAGCGCGCCCATGGCGACCCGTGTCATCCCCGTGTTGAAGCGTGTGCGTTCAGCATTGTTTTTCATGATTCGCTCAGTCGTTTTTCTGATTCATTGGCCGTTGCTGACGATGAACGTCGAGGTCGCACCCGTCGTCTTGTCGGTGGTCGTCACTTGCAGGTTGCCGTTGCCGGCCGCACTCACGACGATCGTGAAGTTGCCCGTGCTGATCGTCCCCGGCTTGAGCTCGCCGTTGGTGCCGACGATCGAGTTCGTCACCGAGCCGGCGACACGTGACAGGATCGCCTGCTGCAGCTGCGCATTGAACTGGTCGAGCGACGACGTGGACGTCGGCGACGAAAAGGCCGACAGCGACGGATCCGTGTGCTTGTTCTGCGCGTTGGCCTCGTTGAGCAGGTTGGGGCCGTTCGCCGGGTTGCCGCCGAAGTTCGGGTTGTTCGGCTGATAAACCAGCGTCGACGACCACGCATAGGGCGACACCGCGGTCATCGCGACCAGCGCGATCAAGCTCAATCTGATTCGATTCATTTTCTCCAACCCCTGTTTTTTGATTAATCGACTAAATCTCGTCTTTGGACAGATCCGAATCGGGAAACAGCAAATTCGACAGATCGTCCTGAATGACGGTTTGAAAGGAGATATTGGCGGCGCTTTCGGCCACGGCCTTGACGTTTGCCCGCGCAATCGGCAGGAAGGTCTGGAATACGCGCTTTTGCTGGAACTCGACCCAGATCAGGCTGCCGTAACGCCCGGACGGGCGTTCGTGAATGGCGACCATGTAGCGCTCGCTCAGCGGGATTTCCGACCACGTCTGCGAGAAGTAGGTATAGAAATCGCGGCCGGCGAGCGTCACGGCATCGGTCGTGACCGTGCCGCCGAGCTGGTCTTCCGGAAGGGCGTGGCGGGCGGCGGCCCGGGCACCGGCCGGCGCGGTGCCGATGGCCGGCTTCGCCGCGGCCGGGCCGGCGCCGGGCGCGGGCTTCGGTGCTTCGAGCACGCGTTCGGCGTTCAGCAGCGTCGAGGGCGGCGCAATCGGATGTCCGCCGTTCGCCGCGGCCGCAGGCGGCGCGTCGACGGTGTCCTGGGCCTGCGCGCGTGCCGTCGCGAATAGCGACAGGCACGTCACGGCCCCCCAGGCCAATCGCCTGCTTGCGCTCGAAACCATTTCCCCGACCCCCGGATCAATTTTTACGAAATATGGCGCCGCCCGTTTTGCGGGTTATTCGTTCCTGGTCGAACGCGGCACATGGTGGGGGGAGTGAGCAAGAGGCATGCCTGCCGTTGTTTTAAACGGTTTACTTTTTTAAGTCGTTATTCGTCTAATTTTTCGGATGCATATTTCCGTCACGTAAAACGTTTGCGAGTTGGATATTCATTAACAGTCTTTCTTTTATAAATGGAGTATTACAAATTTAATCAGACGATATTTTTGGAAAATCGTGATTTGGAAATTCCCGGCGATGCTGATGCGGAGAAAACGTAACGTGTTGCTACGGGTTCGCTCGTAACGACACGACGTAACGTCCCGTTACGCACGTAGAATCGTCCGACGAAAGCGCGGGTTCCGGGCTTGTGCGCCGGCAACCTCACGCCACGCTACTCACGTGAACGCACTTCGGGAGCACACATGTCATCTCGCACCTATCTCGTCACCGGCGCATCGCGCGGCATCGGCCTCGCGATCAGCACGTTGCTCGCACGGCGCGGCCATCGCGTCATCGGTCTTGCGCGTCACGCGCAGGGCATCGACTTCCCCGGCGAATTGCGCGCATGCGATCTCGCCGACCTCGAACAGACGGCGGCCGTTCTTGCACGCATCAGCGAGCAGCACGATGTCGACGGCATCGTGAACAACGCGGGCATCGTGTTGCCGCAACCGCTCGGGCAGATCGATTTCCGGTCGCTGCAGACCGTGTTCGATCTCAACGTGCGGGCCGCTGTCCAGGTGACGCAACACTTTGCCGAGGCGATGAAGGCACGCGGCCACGGGCGCATCGTCAATATCTGCAGCCGCGCGATTTTCGGCGGCCTCGATCGCACCGCGTATTCCGCCGCGAAGAGTGCGCTCGTCGGCTGCACGCACACGTGGGCGCTCGAACTCGCCGAACATGGCGTGACCGTCAACGCGGTGGCGCCGGGTCCGATCGAGACGGAACTGTTCCGGCAGACGCGGCCCGTCGGCAGCGAAGCCGAACGCAAGGTGCTCGCGACGATTCCCGCGCGCCGGCTCGGCACGCCCGACGACGTGGCCGCGGCGATTGCATTCTTCCTGTCGGACGAAGCCGGCTTCGTCACCGGGCAGGTGCTGGCCGTGGACGGCGGCGGCAGTCTCGGCGGGCGTAGTTGACGCCAACGCCGACGCATCGGGCGCCATCGGCGCGGCGCCCGGCGGCGGCCGGTTTCGGCGCGCCTCGCGGGGGCGCACATGTGCGCGCGCTGATGGCCGGTCTTCCGCTTGCGCGCATATTCCGCCACCCCGTTAGCATGTGACGAATCGGACTTTGGGTGCTGCGCATGCGACGCTAAGATCGCCGATCCCGTAGATCGAGCGTTCAGAACAATGAAAAAGTCAGCGTCGCCGTTACATGCTTTTCGTTTCCGTGTCGTCTGCGCCGCGATTGCCGGCGCGATGTCGCTCGCGTCGTGCGGCGGCGTCGACAGCGATACGCCGTCGCCGCCGACGAACACCACGCCGCCGCTGGCCGCGAAACGCCCGAACATCCTGTACATCATGGCCGACGATCTCGGCTATTCCGACATCCATGCATTCGGCGGCGAGATCAACACGCCGAACCTCGACGCGCTCGTCGCGTCGGGCCGCATCCTGTCGAACCATCACACGGGCACCGTCTGCGCGATCACGCGCGCGATGCTGGTGTCCGGCACCGACCACCATCTCGTCGGCGAAGGCACGATGGGCGTACCGACCGACGAGCGGCGCGGGCTGCCCGGCTACGAGGGCTACCTGAACGACCGTGCATTGTCGTTCGCACAACTATTGAAGGACGCCGGCTACCACACGTACATCGCGGGCAAGTGGCACATCGGCTCGGGAATCGTCGGCAGCGCGACGGGCAGCGGGCAGACGCCCGACCAGTGGGGCTTCGAGCGCAGCTACGTGCTGCTCGGCGGCGCGGCGACGAACCACTTCGCGCACGAGCCGGCCGGCTCGTCGAACTACACGGAAGACGGCCGCTACGTGCAGCCCGGTCAACCCGGGCAGCCGGGCGGAACGGGCGGCAGCCCGGCCGTGTTCTATTCGACCGATTTCTATACGCAGAAGCTGATCTCGTACATCGATGCGAACAAGCGGGACGGCAAGCCGTTCTTCGCGTACGCGGCCTACACGTCGCCGCACTGGCCGCTGCAGGTGCCCGAGCCGTGGCTGCACAAGTACGCGGGCGCGTACGACGCAGGCTACGACGCGATCCGCAACGCGCGGATCGCGCGGCAGAAGGCGCTCGGCCTGATTCCCGCCGATTTCAAGCCGTTCGACGGCTTGCCTGAAACCACGGCCGCGTCGCCCGCGACCGCGAACAACGGCGCGGCCGGCGCGAAATACATCAGCGCGGTGCACACGGCTGCGGACGGCTACAGCGACTACGGCCCCGGCAAGGTCGACAAGCTGTGGTCGAGCCTGTCGCCGGCCGAGCGCAAGGCTCAGGCGCGCTACATGGAGATCTATGCGGGGATGGTCGAGAACCTCGACTACAACATCGGCCTGCTGATCCAGCACCTGAAGGACATCGGCGAATACGACAACACGTTCATCATGTTCCAGTCGGACAACGGCGCGGAAGGCTGGCCGATCGATTCGGGCGCCGACCCGACGGCGACCGATACCGCGAACGGGCAGGACCCGATCTATTCGACGCTCGGCACCGACAACGGCAAGCAGAACGCGCAGCGCCTGCAGTACGGATTGCGCTGGGCCGAAGTGAGCGCGTCGCCGTTCCGGCTTACCAAGGGCTATTCGGCCGAAGGCGGCGTATCGACGCCGACGATCGTGCGCCTGCCGGGCCAGACGCAGCAGCTGCCGACGCTTCGCGCCTTCACGCACGTGACCGACAACACGGCGACGTTCCTCGCGGTCGCGGGCGTCACGCCGCCGTCGCAGCCGGCGCCGCCGCTCGTCAACACGCTGACGGGCGTCGACCAGAACAAGGGCAAGGTGATCTACAACAACCGCTATGTGTATCCGGTCACGGGCCAGTCGCTGCTGCCGGTGCTGACGGGTACGGCGACGGGCGAGGTGCATACCGCGCCGTTCGGCGACGAAGCGTACGGCCGCGCGTACCTGCGCAGCGCCGACGGCCGCTGGAAGGCGTTGTGGACCGAGCCGCCGCTCGGGCCGCTCGACGGCCACTGGCAGCTGTACGACCTCGCGGCGGATCGCGGCGAGACGACCGACGTGTCCGCGCAGAACCCGTCGGTGATCAGCACGCTCGTCGACCAGTGGAAGACCTACATGAGCAACGTCGGCGGTGTCGAGCCGCTGCGTCCGCGCGGCTACTACTGAACCCGGGAGCGACACGATGCGGGTCCGGTTCTGGACGATCGGCGCGGCGCTGGCCGCCACGCTGTTCGCCGCCGCGTTCGCGGCCGGCTATGCGAACCCCGTCGCACCGGCGGGCGGCGCATTCGACGACGCGAATCGCGGCCGCGCGCTCGCGCCGCTCGGCTCGGAGCAACAGTGCGCGCGCTATTCGGGGCTGCCGGCAGGGTGGCGCGACGACCCGAAGGCCGGGATGGTGCACCTGCGCGGCGGCGCGTTCGTGTTCGGCAGCACGCGCGGCTATGCGGACGAGCGCCCGGCCGGCGACGGACGCACGCGTGTCGGCGGGTTCTGGATCGACCAGACCGACGTGACGATCGCGCAGTTCGCCGCGTTCGTGCAGGCGACCGGCTACGTGACCGAGGCCGAGCAGCAGGATGGGGCGGCCGTGTTTCATGTGCCGACGCGCGACGAGATGAACGCGCGCGACCTGGCATGGTGGTCGTGGGTGAAGGGCGCCTCGTGGCGTCATCCGCGCGGGCCGGGCAGCCATGTCGACGGGCTCGGCAACCTGCCCGTCACGCTCGTCACGCAGCGCGATGCGCTCGCGTATGCGCGCTGGCTCGGCCGCGACCTGCCGACCGAAGCCGAGTGGGAATACGCGGGCAAGGCCGGCCGCGACGACGCATCGCTCGACGCGGCGCCGCGCGATGCGCGGGGCAAGCCGGCCGCGAACTACTGGCAGGGCGTGTTCCCGGTGCTCGACACGGCCGAGGACGGCCACGCGGGGCTCGCGCCGGTCGGCTGCTACGCGGCGAACGGGTTCCGGCTCTACGACATGATCGGCAATGCATGGGAATGGACCAAGGATGCGTACACGGGCCCGCACCAGTCGCATACGAACGGCGACACGGCGGCCGTCGCGCCGCCGACGCGCCGGCACGATACGCCGATGGTCATCAAGGGCGGCTCGTTCCTGTGCTCGCGCGACTACTGCGTGCGCTATCGCGCGTCGTCGCGCGAACAGCAGGAAGCCGATCTCGGCGCGTCGCATATCGGGTTTCGCACGATTCTGAGGGATGCGTCATGAAGCGCGTCGTGGTTTGCGTGGGCGCGTGGCTGATGGCGGCGTGCGCGGTCGTTCATTCGGGTTTGACCGTGGCCGCCGAATCGGCCGCACCGACCGCACCGGCCGCACCGGCGGTGCGTGTCGGCGTGACGCGCGGCGTGCATGCGCAGATCCTGGACGAAGTGAAGCGGGTCGCCGCATCGCGAGGATTCGGCATCGACGTCGTCGAATTCGACGATGCATCGCGCATCGACGCGGCGCTGGCCGACGGCCGCATCGACGCTGCCAGCTTCGAGGATGCACATCAGCTTGCCGCGACGCGCGCGCAGAAACGCTACGCGCTGACCGAAGTCGCGCCGACCGTCACGCTGCCGATGGCGCTCTACTCGCGCAAGCTGAAGAACCTGAACGAACTGCAGCCCGGTGCGACGGTCGCGATTCCCGCCGATCCGCGCGGGATGGCACGCGCGCTCGTGCTGCTGCAGAACGACACGCTGGTGACGCTGCGCGAGCGGGCCGGCCTGCGTGCGACGTTGCGCGACGTGACCGGCAACCGGCTCGGGTTGAGGCTCGTCGCGCTGCGTCGCGATCGCCTTCATGCTGCGCTCGACACGGCCGCGTTCGTCGCGATCGACAGCGACGATGCCGCGCGTGCCGGGCTGCAACCCGCACGCGACAGCATCAGCATCGAGGATGCGCGCTCGCCGTATGCGAACGTGCTGACGGTGCGCGATGCCGATCGCGCGAAGCCGTGGGTCGCGCAACTCGTCGCCGCGTATCACTCGGACGATGTCGCGCGCTTCATCCTCACGCGCTACCAGGATTCGGTGCGGCGGCCGTGGTAGATACCTGGCTGCTCGCGTGCAACGCTTGCGGACGCTGCTGCAACAGCGCACCGACGCTGTCGTTGCGCGAACTGTTCCGGCATCGGCATCGCTTCGTCGGTGCGCTGACGATCCGCCGCGTGCCGAAGCGGCGAACGGGTGAGCGCTGGCGCGCGGGCGGCCGCGAGTACGCGCTCGACGCGGAAGACGTCGCGGCTTCCGATGCGCTGTCGGCACGGCTGTTTCATCGCACCGGCGGCGCGGGGAGCGAATGGATCGCGCTGACGCTGCAGGGCTACGACTATCCGTCGCTCGGCCGTTGCGCGGCGCTGGCCGACGACGGACGCTGCAGCGTGCATGCGGACAAGCCGTCGATTTGCCGCGCGGTGCCGCTCGATCCGATGCTGCCGGATCGCTTGCAGTCCCGCGTGCTGGCCGCGCGGCGCGTCGATGCGGGATGGCTCGGCGCGAACTGCATTGTCGAAACGGCGAGCGCGCAATCGTCAGTTGAATCGTCATTCCCGATTCCGCTGGTGACGGCCGGACAGGTCGCGGACCGCGCGGCGCTCGACGCACATCGCGATGCGCTGGTATTCGAGCGCGCGGTGTGGCGGGATGCCGTGTTCGCCTCGTTGACCGATGGCGGGCAGGACGTGCGCCATGCACTGTCGCGGCTCGCGCCCGGCGGCTACCTGACCGTGTCGATCGTGCCGGTGCTGCTGGCCGTCTCACAGGTGTCCGAGTATTGCCGTACACGCTGCATCGAGGTCATCGACGCGCAACTCGCGTTGATCGGTATGAACATTGAAACGGCACTCGCGCGCCGGCATGCCGACGACCGGCCCGCGACGCGCGAGTTGCGCGGCTTCGCGCAGGCGCTTGAACGAGCACGGCACGCACTGGCTGCGATGCCGGCGCCCGTGGCCGGCATTCGTGAGGACGCAGCGCGCATCGACGCGTGGCTCGCCGACCGGCCCGACGTCGATACGCTCGCCGCGTAACGACGGCGGCCTGCCGTACCTGCCTTACAATCGGCGCTCTTTCAATCGCTTTCGATGGAGCGGGCATGTACGCGTCGACCTTCATTTTCCGAGCCGGGCAATACGACGACGAATTCCACCGGCTCGACCGGCAGATCGCCGACATGGCGCGCGCAACGCCCGGCTACCTCGGCGAGGAGACGTGGGAGAACGCCGAATCGGGGCTGATCCAGAACGTCTATTACTGGGAATCGGAGGCGGCGCTGCAGCAACTGATGCAGCACCCGGCGCATCTCGAGGCAAAGACGAAACAGGCGCGCTGGCTGGACGGCTATCGCGTCGTGATTTCGAAAGTGTTGCGCGAGTACGGCGACGGCAAGCTCATGCAGCCGCATGCGGGCCAATCTGCCTGAATGGCTGTCTGATATGCCGCTGCGCAGAAAACGGCGGGGCTGTAGAAGTGGGGTTACTACGCGGGTGCGAAGCGGTGGAAGCTCGCGTACACGCTGCAGAACGGGTTGAACCTCGGTCAGCCGTATTCGGTCGCCGGTTACCCGGCGGGCAACAATTCGGCGACGGGCCTGCCGTGGGCACCTGACGGACCGCGTCGAGCGCGACGGCACGGTGACGATCCGGGCGATTACGTCGACCGTCAGCGGCAACGGCGACGTCGGTGCGGATCCGAACCGGCTGGTTGCGGTGCGTGACGTGTTGAAGAACACGAGCGCGACGACGGCGGCGCATGAACAATTCGCAGTGCTGCGGACTGCGAAGTTTGAGGAAGTGCTGCGGGGGATCGAGTTCGCGCCGGGGACGGATACGGGGCGGTGGCAATAAAGAAGATGAGCGCCCGGCTGGCTGATGCCGGGTGATACAGGCACGGTCACGCGTTTCCGTGGCCGTGCCTTTCAACGTGGTGGTGACACGCACGCGTCGCCGGCGATTGTGGGCGATTCGCGCGGCGATGTCGAATGCTTGCCGGATGCGAGCTCGCCACCCGCCGGCCTGCTCCGCGTCACAGCGCCTCAACCAGCAACCGCTTGCTCTTCTCGCAATACTCGTGACAAGCCGCCCGCGCCGCGATCGATGCGCCGTGCACGAACCGCGGCGCATCGGCCCGCCGCGACATCGACACGACGATCGACGGCGGCGACGGCTGCAGCGGCAGCTCCACGACTTCACCGCTTTCGATCAACGCGTCGACGAACAGCACCGGAATCGCCGCCACGCCAAACCCGTCGCGCACGAGCTGCACGATTACCGAGATCGACGGCGATCCGGTGATGCGCGTGTCCGACAGCGGCACGCCGTGCGCGTGCGCGAGCGTGCGGACGATATCCTCCAGCGCACGATGCGGCGCCGTACCGCGCCCGTAGGTGAGAATCGGCTGCCGCAGCACCTGCCTGGCGAGCCCCGCGCGCGTGTTCGGCAACAGCCCCGCGCGCGCGATCCAGCGCACCGGATAGTTCGCGAGCGCATCGCACACGACCGACGCCTCGTCGCTGCCTTCCACGCGGATGATCAGGTCGAGTTCGCCGGCCATCAGCCGGCGCTGCAGCACGACGCTGACGTCGACGGTCAGGTCGATCTCGAGCTGCGGATAGTCGGCCGCCAGCCGCCGCATGTAGTGCGGCAGCCAGCTGTGCACGACGGTCTCGATCACGCCGAGCCGCAGCTTGCCGCGCAGCGCACTCTCGCCGGATGCCGCGGCTTGCAGCTCCTGGGTTGCCTCGACCACGGCCTTCGCATAGCCGAGCAGGTATTCGCCGTTCGGCGTGAGCCGGAATTCGCGGCTGTCGCGGTCGACGAGTACCGTCTGCAGTTCGTCCTCGAGCGCCTTCAGGCGCTGCGAGATCGCGGCCGGCGTCGCGTGCAGCGCGGCGGCCGTCGTGCGGAAATTGCGCAGCTTCGCGAGCGTGACGAAGGTTTCGAGAAAACGCGTGTTCATGGCGGCCGGACGGAGGGTGAGCGCGCACTTTGCCGGTGAGGAAAAGTGAACGGAGCCGGGGAAAACCCCGAGATCCGTTAAGAAATTCTATACACGAAGCGCAGAAAAACTCGTTGGCGACAAAATTTTTTCTTTTCTATTCTTCGCCGTATCCGATGACACGGCACCGTCATCCCGACGACATACCGATCTGCGACACAACCTCATGACGCCTTCCGAATTCCGCCAGTCCGTGCGCCGCGGCGCGTTCCGCGGCCCGACCGCCGGCCATTGCGGCCCGTACGCGCAAGCGAACCTCGCGATCCTGCCCGAGGTGGTCGCGCACGATTTCCTGCGCTTCTGCCAGGCGAACCCGAAAGCCTGCCCGCTGCTGGGCGTCGGCGAACCGGGCGCGTTCCGGGTCGATGCGCTCGGCGAGGATCTCGACATCCGCACCGACGTGCCGAGCTACAACGTGTACCGCGACGGCCGCCTGACCGAAAGCGTCGAGTCGCTCGAAGCGCTGTGGCGCGACGATTTCGTCGTATTCGCGATCGGCTGCTCGTTCTCGTTCGAGGACATGCTGGCCCGCGAAGGAATCGGCCTGCGCCACGTCGAAGAGGGGCGCAACGTGCCGATGTACCGCACGTCGATTCCGAATCGACGTGCGGGGATCTTCGGCGGCCAGCTCGTCGTGTCGATGCGGCCGATGCGCGGCGCCGACGCGATCCGCGCGGTGCAGATCACGAGCCGGTTTCCGGGCGTGCACGGCGCGCCGATCCATCTCGGCGATCCGCGCGAGCTGGGCATCGCCGACCTGAACGCGCCCGAATTCGGCGACGCGGTGACGATCCGCGACGGCGAGCTGCCGGTGTTCTGGGCGTGCGGCGTGACGCCGCAAACCGCGCTGATGGACGCGAAGCTGCCGATCGCGATCGCGCACACGCCCGGCCACATGCTGATGACCGACATCACGAACGCGTCGCTGGCCGTTTTCTGACGCGCGGCGACGACCCGCACGACACACACACGCACACGACACCCCCGCACGCACGATCGCCCTTAGACGTCGCATAACGACAGGAGCACCACCATGGAAAGCAAGACCCTCGCGGCGAACGCCGCGGAGCCCGCGAGCCCCGAGCGTAACGGCCTGTTCTCGTGGTACGGGGACGCGCAGCCGCGCGAGCGCCGCGCGTTCTGGAGCTGCAAGGTCGGCTACATGCTCGACGGGATGGACACGCAGATGCTGTCGTTCGTGATCCCGACGCTCGTCGCGACCTGGGGCATTTCGCTCGCGGATGCGGGTTTCATCGGCACGATCACGCTGCTCGCTTCGGCGGCCGGCGGCTGGATCGCCGGCATCCTGTCCGACCGGATCGGCCGCGTGCGCACGCTGCAGCTCACCGTGCTGTGGTTCGCCGTGTTCACCGCGCTGTGCGGGCTCGCGCAGAACTACCACCAGCTGCTCGCGGCGCGCGCGCTGATGGGCTTCGGCTTCGGCGGCGAATGGACGGCCGGCGCGGTGCTGATCGGCGAAGTGATCCGTGCGCGCGACCGCGGCAAGGCGGTCGGCCTCGTGCAGTCGGGCTGGGCGATCGGCTGGGGGCTCTGCGCGCTGCTGTATGCGCTGCTGTTCTCGGTGCTGCCGGCCGAGCAGGCGTGGCGCGCGCTGTTCCTCGTCGGCCTCGCGCCCGCGCTGCTGGTCGTCGCGATCCGCCGCTACGTGAAGGAGCCGGACGTCTACGAGAAGGAGAAGGCCGCGCAGGCGAAAGTGGCCGATGCGCCGCGCCTCACCGAGATCTTCGCGCCGAAGCTGATCACGACGACGCTGCGCGCGGCGCTGCTGACGACGGGCGCGCAGGGCGGCTACTACGCGATCACGACGTGGCTGCCGACCTTCCTGAAGACCGAGCGGCACCTCACGGTGATGGGCACCGGCGGCTATCTCGCGATGATCATCTTCGGCTCGTGGGTCGGCTACCTGACGAGCGCGTACCTGACCGACCGCCTGGGCCGCAAGCCGAACTTCATCCTGTTCGCGGTCGGCTCGATGGTGATCGCGTTCGCGTACACGTCGCTGAACCTGACCAACGCGTCGATGCTGTGGCTCGGCTTTCCGCTCGGTTTCTTCGCGTCGGGCATCTTCTCGGGGATGGGCGCATTCCTCACCGAGCTGTTCCCGACCCGTGTGCGCGGCTCCGGCCAGGGCTTCTGCTACAACGTGGGCCGCGCGATCGGTGCGCTGTTCCCGTTCCTGATCGGCGCGCTGTCCAAGCAATACGGGCTCGGCACGAGCATCGGCATCTTCGCGGTCGCCGCGTACGGCGTGGTGATCGTCGCCGCGCTCACGCTGCCCGAGACGCGCGGCCGCGAACTCGACGCCGCGTAAGCGGCAAGGGCGGCCGGCCCTTCGTTTTCATTCCCCTTTATCGACTCCGTGACACGGCGCGCGACCCGCGCCGTGCGGCGGCGCTCGTCCCTCGATTCCACGACGCATCGACCCGACATCATGACTGACCGACACCTTTCCCCCGTTCCCTCCGACGCCGCGCGCTGGCAATTCTGGATCGACCGCGGCGGCACGTTCACCGACATCGTCGCGCGCCGGCCCGACGGCACGCTCGTCACGCACAAGCTGCTGTCGGAGAACCCGGAGCAATACCGCGACGCGGCCGTGGCCGGCATCCGCCACCTGCTCGGCCTCGCGGCCGGCGAGCCGATCACGCCCGAGCGCGTCGACATGGTGAAGATGGGCACGACGGTCGCGACCAACGCGCTGCTCGAACGCAAGGGCGAACGCACCGCGCTCGCGACGACGCGCGGCTTTCGCGACGTGCTGCGCATCGCGTACCAGAACCGGCCGCGCCTGTTCGACCTCGACATCGTGCTGCCCGACGCGCTGTACGAGACCGTCGTCGAGATCGACGAGCGCGTCGGCGCGCACGGCGAGGTGGTCGTGCCGCTCGACGTTCAGGGTGCCGAAGCGTCGTTGCGTCGCGTGTTCGACTCGGGCGTGCGTGCGCTGGCGATCGTGCTGATCCATGGCTATCGCTACACCGCGCACGAACGCATGCTGGCCGAACTCGCACGCCGGATCGGCTTCACGCAGGTGTCGGTGTCGCATGAGGTGTCGCCGCTGATGAAGATGGTGTCGCGCGGCGATACGACGGTGGTCGACGCGTATCTGTCGCCGATCCTGCGCCGCTATGTCGAGCAGGTCGCGCACGAGATGCCCGGCGTGAACCTGCAGTTCATGCAGAGCAGCGGCGGGCTGACGCGCGCCGATGCGTTCCAGGGCAAGGACGCGATCCTGTCGGGCCCGGCCGGCGGCATCGTCGGAATGGTGCGCGCCGCGCAGGCGGCCGGCTTCGAGCGCGTGATCGGCTTCGACATGGGCGGCACGTCGACCGACGTGTCGCACTACCACGGCGAGTTCGAGCGCGTGTTCGAGACGCAGGTGGCCGGCGTGCGGATGCGTGCGCCGATGATGAGCATCCATACGGTGGCCGCGGGCGGCGGCTCGGTGCTCGGCTTCGACGGCGCGCGGCTGCGCGTCGGGCCCGAGTCGGCCGGCGCGAACCCGGGGCCGGCCGCCTACCGGCGCGGCGGCCCGCTGACGGTGACCGACTGCAACGTGATGCTCGGCAAGATCCAGCCCGATCATTTCCCGCGCGTGTTCGGCCCGCACGCGGACGAACCGCTCGACCGCGACGGCGTGGTCGCGAAGTTCGCGGCGCTC
The DNA here is from genome assembly GCF_004343765.1 of Burkholderia sp. SRS-25. Taxonomy (NCBI): domain Bacteria; kingdom Pseudomonadati; phylum Pseudomonadota; class Betaproteobacteria; order Burkholderiales; family Burkholderiaceae; genus Burkholderia; species Burkholderia sp. SRS-25. The sequence continues at coordinate 120,450 of NZ_PTXM01000015.1, read as the reverse complement.
GCCGACGAGATCCACGCGGCCACCGGGCGGCGCGAGACGCCCGAGGCGCTCGCCGAAGGCTTCCTGGAAATCGCGATCGGCAGCATGGCGAACGCGATCAAGAAGATTTCCGTGCAGCGCGGCCACGACGTGTCGCGCTACGTGCTGACGACGTTCGGCGGCGCGGGCGGCCAGCACGCGTGCGGCGTGGCCGATGCGCTCGGCATGACGCAGGTGTTCGCGCATCCGCTGGCGGGCGTGCTGTCGGCATACGGGATGGGCCTCGCCGACCAGACCGCGATGCGCGAGCGCGCGGTCGAGGCCGTGTTGTCCGACGATTCATTGCCGGCGCTGAATGCCGCGCTCGACCGGCTGGCCGACGAGGCCGCCGGCGCGCTGCTCGAACAGGGCGTGCCGCCGGAGCGGATCGCGACCGAGCGGCGCGTGCACCTGCGCTACCAGGGCACCGATTCGGCGCTCGACGTGCCGGCCGGCAGCGTCGAAGCGATGCAGCAGGCGTTCGAGGCCGCCTACCGGCAGCGCTACGCGTTCCTGATGCCGGGCACGCCGCTCGTCGCCGAACTCGCGTCGGTCGAGGCGATCGGCCGCTCCGACGCGCCGGTGGAGATCGCACCGCTCGCGCCGCGCAACGAGGGCGACGATGCCGCGCTGCGCGCCCATTCCGCGGTGCGCTTCTACTCCGGCGGCCAATGGCACGACGCGGCGCTCTACGTGCGCGACACGCTGCTGGCCGGCGACGCGATCGACGGCCCGGCGATCGTGGCGGAAAAGAACGGCACGACCGTCGTCGAGCCCGGCTGGCGTGCGCAGATGACCGCGCAGGGCAACCTCGTGCTGACGCGCACCACGCCGCTGCCGACGCGCCGTTCGCTCGGCACCGACGCCGACCCGGTGCGGCTCGAGATCTTCAACAACCTGTTCATGTCGATCGCCGAGCAGATGGGGCTGCGGCTGCAGAACACCGCGTACTCGGTGAACATCAAGGAGCGCCTCGACTTCTCGTGCGCGATCTTCGACGGCGACGGCAACCTGATCGCGAACGCGCCGCACATGCCCGTGCACCTCGGCTCGATGGGCGAGAGCATCCGCACGGTGATCGAGCGCAACCGCGGCCGCATGCGCGACGGCGACGTGTTCATGCTGAACGACCCGTATCACGGCGGCACGCACCTGCCGGACGTGACGGTCATCACGCCGGTGTTCGCGGACGGCTCGGACGCGCCGCTGTTCTACGTCGGCTCGCGCGGCCACCATGCGGACATCGGCGGCACGACGCCGGGCTCGATGCCGCCCGATTCGACCCACATCGACGAGGAGGGCGTGCTGATCGACAACTGGCAGCTCGTGTCGGCCGGCACGCTGCGCGATGCGCAAACCCGCGCGCTGCTCGCGTCTGGCCGCTACCCGGCACGCAACGTCGAGCAGAACATGGCCGACCTGCGTGCGCAGGTCGCCGCGAACCAGAAGGGCGTCGACGAGCTGCGCCGGATGGTCGCGCAGTTCGGCCGCGACGTCGTGCTCGCATTCATGGGGCACGTGCAGGACAACGCGGAAGAAGCCGTGCGGCGCGTGATCGGCGCGCTGCAGGACGGCGCGTACCGCTATCCGCTCGACAACGGCGCGGAGATTCGCGTCGCGATTCGCGTCGACCGGGCGGCGCGGCGCGCGGAAATCGATTTCACGGGCACGTCCGCGCAGCTCGACAACAACTTCAACGCGCCGAAAGCCGTGTGCATGGCCGCCGTGCTGTACGTGTTCCGCACGCTGGTCGGCGACGACATCCCGCTGAACGCCGGCTGCCTGAAGCCGCTCACGGTGATCGTGCCCGCGCGCTCGATGCTGAACCCCGAGTATCCGGCGGCGGTCGTGTCGGGTAACGTCGAGACGTCGTCGACCATCACCAACGCGCTGTACGGGGCGCTCGGCTGCGTCGCGTCGAGCCAGGGAACGATGAATAACTTCACATTCGGCAACGATCAGTACCAGTACTACGAGACGATTGCGGGCGGCAGCGGTGCCGGTGACGGGTTCGCGGGCGTCGGCGCGGTGCAGACGCACATGACGAACTCGCGGCTCACCGATCCGGAGGTGCTCGAATGGCGCTACCCGGTGCGGCTCGACTCGCACCGGATCCGCGCCGGGTCGGGCGGCGGCGGGCGCTGGCGCGGCGGCGACGGCGCGGTGCGGCGGATCCGCTTCCTGGAGCCGATGACCGCGTCGATCCTGTCGAACAACCGGATCCACGCGCCGTTCGGCGCGGCGGGCGGCGAGGCCGGCGCGCTCGGCCGCAACACGATCGAGCGCGCGGACGGCACGGTCGAGGCGCTCGACCATATCGGCCGCGCGCAGATGGCGCCGGGCGATGTATTCGTCGTCGAAACGCCGGGCGGCGGCGGATACGGCACGGCGGGCTAGGCCGTGCAGCCGACGCGCGAACGACATTGCAACGGACTGTGGAATAAACCCGCGCATTAACGCACGAAAGGAATCAAAATCGACGAAAAATCGGGTCGCCGAACGGCGATCCGACCCTGTCGACGCGGTCGCGTCACCGCGCGCTCCCTGAATGCTGGAGCCCGCCGCAAACGCCCGCCTGGCGGGGCACTCAGCCAATTCGCCGAACCCGTTGCGCACCGCCGCAACCGCGACTGAACCGGCTGCCGATCATGAAAAGTCCGGCTTGCCAATCGAGTCCCAATTCCTTGACACTCTGCTCTAAATGTGAGTGCCAATTCTGATCGTCATTTGATAAGATTGGTCTCATCATTCGTTAGGCAGCACCTGCGCGCATGACGCGCGAACGCCGGGTCGCATTAGCGGGAAACAAGTACGGGACGAGGCCCATCATCACGGCAATCACGGCCGCCTTTCCGGGCGCGCATCGCGCGCGGTCCGGCAGGGCGGTCGGCCGGCTCGCCTCCGTCTACACTGTGCGTTTTTTCTGGATCGGGGCGTCTCCATGGATGACGAAAACGATAGCGCGGTGCTCGAGGCGCACGTCGGTACGCGCAGCCCCTGCTGGCGTCTCGGCAGCGACAGCAATGCACTCGAACTGGCGGCCGTTCGCGGCCTGACCAACGTCGCCGTCGCGCTGACGGGCGAACAGGCCGAGCGCATCCGCGCGCTGACCGGCGTCACGTCGCACGTCGTGCTCGACATCACGCTGTTCGGCGAGCCGGTTCGCCTCCATCTCGTCGGCCGGAAGGTCGACACGACCAACTGGGCCGGCACGGCGTCCGCCTATTCCGATGCCGAGTCCGTCGCGTGCGATCTCGCGCACGGGCTCGCGTTCGCCGAGCAGGTCGTGTCCGAAGTGAATTCGCTCGTCGTGATCCTCGATCGCAACGGGATGGTGCAGCGCTTCAACCGCCTGTGCGAGGAAGTGACGGGCAAGCGCGAGGTCGACGTGATCGGCCGCAGCGCGTTCGAGCTGTTCATGAGCCCGGAGCAGGGCGCGCAGTCGCGCAGCAACATCACGGGTTTTTTCGCGAGCAACCATTCGTTCGCGGTCGAGCGCTACATCAACACGGTCAACGGGCCGCGCCTGTTCCAGTTCCGCAACAAGTTCGTGCAGAGCGGCAGCGGCGTCGACGAGCAGTTCCTGATCTGCTCGGGCATCGACATCACCGAGGAGCGCAGCGCGCAGCAGCGGCTCATCGAACTCGCGAACACCGACGTGCTGACCGGCCTGCCGAACCGCCATGCGATCAGCGAGCGCATCCACGCGGCAATCGCCGCCGAGACCGCCGCGACGCGCGGGCAGGTCGGCATCCTGTTCCTCGATCTCGACAACTTCAAGCGCGTCAACGATCACTACGGGCACATCACCGGCGACCGGCTGCTGCAGGACGTGTCGGGGATCATCAGCGGCTGCCTGCCGTCCGGCGCGACGCTCGCGCGGCTCGGCGGCGACGAATTCCTCGTGCTGTTCGAGCACGGCACGCGGCCGTTGCTCGAAGCGACCGCGCAGATCATTCTCGAACGGCTGCGCACGCCGATTCATCTCGGGCTGATGGAGGTCTACACGAGCTGCTCGATCGGCATCGCGATGCATCCGCAGCACGGCGATTCGCTCGAGACGCTGATCCGCAGCGCGGACACCGCGATGTACGTCGCGAAGGAAGAGGGCAAGCATACGTACCGCGTGTTCTCGCTGGAGATGAACCAGAAGGTCGCGAAGTACATGTGGCTCGACACGAACCTGCGCAAGGCGCTCGAAGAGGAGCAGTTCGTGCTGCACTACCAGCCGGTCGTCGATATCGCGACCGGCGACGTGCACGGCGTCGAGGCGCTGATCCGCTGGCAGTCGCCCGATCGCGGGCTCGTCGCGCCGGTCGAGTTCATCCGTTTCGCGGAGGAGTCGGGCCTGATCGCACCGCTCGGGCGCTGGGTGATGCGTACCGCGGCCGCGCAGGCCGCTGCGTGGAAGGCGAAGGGGCTCGGCATCCGGATCGCGGTGAACGTGTCCGCGCGGCAATTGCAGGACATGAACATCGTGCACCAGATGGCGTCGATCCTCGACGCCGCGGGGCTCAAGCCCGGCCTGCTCGACATCGAGCTGACCGAGAGCTGCTTCATCGAGGACGAGGATGCGGCCAACGGGCTGATGCGGCAGTTCCGCCAGCTCGGCGCGCAGATCCATCTCGACGATTTCGGCACCGGCTATTCGTCGCTGTCGCAGTTGTCGCGCCTGCCGCTCGATGCGATCAAGCTCGACCGCAGCTTCATCACGGGCATCGACCGTAATCCGCGCTCGCAGGCGCTGGTGCGCTCGGTCGTGTCGCTCGCGAAGGCGCTGAATTTCGCGGTGGTCGCCGAAGGCGTCGAAACGCATGCGGAAGCCGAATTCCTCAAGCAGCTCGACGTCGATCACGCACAGGGCTACTACTACGCGCGCCCGATGCCGGCACAGGCGTTCGAGGCGTGGCTCGCGGAGACGAGGAAGCTCAGGCTGATCGCCTGAGCTTCGTTCACGAACAGGCGCCGCCGGCGAGCGGCGGCGCCCGTCGCACTACACCGTGCGCAGCTTCGACACGCGCCGGTTCTGCAGCATCACGAGGCGTTCCATGTACGCGAGATCCTTCGGCTCGATCGTGAACGCCGCATGCACCCACGCTTCCGTGATGTCCATCAGCTCGGAGCGCGTCAGCTGGAACACCCGCTCGCGCGCGCGCAGCATCGCGCGCACGCCGTTCAGCTTCGGCTTCGTCACGTCGATGAAGGTGCGCGTCGCGAGATACGCGTCACCCGCATCGAAGGTCTGGTCGACCAGCCCGCGATCCTCGTACCACTCGGAGGCGTGCGCTTCACCGGTCGAGATCAGTTGTTCCGCAACGCCCCGATCGGCCTTGCGCGCGACGAGCGAATAGCCGCCCATGCCCGGGAACAGGTTGAACGCGATCTCGGGAAACCCGAGCTTCACGCCCTTCTGCGCGAGCACGTAGTGATGCGCGAGCGCGGCCTCGAAACCACCGCCGAGCGCGCTGCCCTCGACCATCGCGATCGAGATCGCCCCGGTGCCGAAGCCCGTGTAGATCTCGTACACGCCGTCGATGCACGAGCGCGCATAGGCCATCAGCAGGTCGCGCTTGCCGCTGCGGATCGCGTCGACGAAAAAGCTCAGGTCGCCGCCGACGTTGAACAGCTCGGGGACGAGCGAGCCCGTCACCCAGAAGTCGAACGGCAGGCCCGAGTCGCGTGCGACGCGCGCGAGATGGATGATGTCGGTAACGAGTTGCTGGTTGAAGCACGGCCGCGGCTCCGATCGCAGCATCATCCACATGACATTACGTCCTTCTTCATAAAAGGCAGTCAGTTGCGTGAGTTCGCCGGCTTCATAAAACGGGCGGCACGCGGGATGGGATTGGAGTTGCATGGTATGTCCTCGTGAGATGTGGTTTTCGAAGACCGTCGCGCCCGGTGCCGAGCGGGAGGCGAGTGTCCCGCAGGGTGCCGGGCGCGAGGCATCGCCATTGTTGCGCGCACACAAAAGTCGAATTGCGAGGAACCACGCACGACCGGGGCGCGGGTGGCGATCGCATCGGTGCGCGCGGGAAAGGTGGCGGCGCGCACGACAGGCCGGTATCGGGCGAAGGTGGGCGGCGCGTCGGACGAGGTTGGCAGGCGTGTGACAGCGGGCGGAAAGGTAGCCGGGCAGGTTCGCCGTGTTGCGCGAATGCGTGTACACGGCCGATCCGGCGCGTGGCCGCCGGCGTTGTCCGCTTACATGCTGAAAGCGGTGCCGGCCCGCCGTGCGGCCCCTATGGAAGATGCGGACTGGCGCCGCGCCCGTGCGTCGATTAGCTTTAAAGGATCACGCAGCGCGTGTCACCGGGCGCGCCGGGAGGGGACCATGACCACGTTCCAGAAGGTGTGGCAGTTGCTCGTCGGAAAGCCGCTCGACCCGCTCGATCCGCGCACGCGGCATGCGATCGCCGTGACGCCGCTGCTCGCCTGGGTCGGGCTCGGCGCCGACGGGCTGTCGTCGTCGTGCTACGGCCCGGAAGAAGCGTTTCTCGCGCTGGCGCACCACACGCCGCTCGCGCTGTTCCTCGCGCTCGCGACCGCGGCGACCGTGTTCGTCATCGCGCTCGGCTACAACCAGGTGATCGAGCTGTTCCCGACGGGCGGCGGCGGCTACCGCGTCGCGACGTCGCTGCTCGGCTCGAAGCCGGGGCTGGTATCCGGCGCCGCGCTGCTGGTCGACTACGTGCTGACCGTCGCGACATCGCTCGCGAGCGGTGTCGACGCGTTCTTCAGCCTGTTGCCGGTGAGTGCGCAGGCGTTCAAGCTCACGACCGAGATCGTGCTGATCCTGCTGATGACGGGGCTCAATTTCCGCGGGATGCGCGAATCGATCATGGTGCTGCTGCCGATCTTCATCGGCTTCGTGGTCCTGCATTTCGCGCTGATCGTGTATGGCGTCGCCGTGCACGGCAGCAGCCTCGCGATGGTGGTGCCCGACGCCGTGCACGAAGCGCACGGCATGTCGCAGTCGCTCGGCCTGTTCGTGCTGCTCGCGCTGCTGATGCGCGCGTTCTCGCTCGGCGGCGGCACCTACACGGGCCTCGAGGCCGTGTCGAACAACGTGAACATGCTGGCGGATCCGCGCGTGCCGAACGGCAAGGTGACGATGTGGTACATGTCGACGTCGCTCGCGTTCACGGCCGGCGGCATCATCCTGCTGTACATGCTGTGGCATGCGCGGCCCGTCGAAGGCCAGACGCTCAACGCGGTCGTGTTCGGCAGCGTGATCGATCATCTCGGGCTCGGCTCGGCATTTGCGCGCCACGCATTGCTCGCGGCCGTGCTCGCGTTCGAGGCCGGGCTGCTGATGGTCGGCGCGCAGACGGGCTTCCTCGACGGCCCGGCCGTGCTGTCGAACATGGCGTCAGATTCATGGGTGCCGCGCCATTTCCGCGACCTGTCGGGGCGCCTCGTGCGGCAGAACGGCATCATCGTCGTCGGGCTGTCGAGCCTGCTGATCCTCTTGTGGACGCACGGCAGCGTCGACGTGCTCGTCGTGCTGTACAGCATCAACGTGTTCCTCACGTTCAGCCTGTCGCTGCTCGGGCTGTGCACGTACTGGTGGCGTCATCGCAGCCAGCAGGGCTGGGCCAAGCACTTCTTCCTGTCGGCGCTCGGGCTGAGCGTGACGGCGACCGTGCTCGTCATCACGCTGATCGAGAAGTTCACGGCGGGCGGCTGGCTCACGGTGCTCGTGACGAGCGCGGTGATCGCGCTGTGCTTCATGATCAACCGGCACTACGCCTATACGCGTGCGCAGCTCGCGAAGGAAGACGCGCTGTTCTCAGGGAAGGCGCCCGAAGTCGACGAGGCGAGCGCGCCAGGCAAGCCCGACCCGTCGCAGCCGACGGCCGTGCTGCTGGTCGGCAAGCATCGCGGCGCGAGCATGCACGCGCTGCTGTGGGTCAACCGGCTGTTTCCCGGGCACTTTCGCAACGTGATCTTCCTCGCGGTCGGCGAAGTCGACGCGAAGGCGTACGACGGTCACGAGCATCTCGAACGGCTGCGCCACGCGATCACCGAATCGCTCGACTACTATGTCGCGCACTGCCGCCGCCACGGCATCGCGGCCGATTACCGGATCGCGTTCGGCACGAATCCCGTCGTCGAATTCATGAACCTTGCTTCGTCGACGCTCGACGAATACCCGAATGCCGTGTGCTTCGCGAGCAAGCTGATCTTCCGGCGCGTGAATTTCCTCACGGCCTGGCTGCACAACCAGACGCCCGTCGAGCTGCAGGCGCGCCTGCACGTCGAGGGCAAGCAGATGGTGCTGCTGCCGATGAACGTCGGGTAGCGGCGGGCGAAACGGCTCACCCGGCTGATGAAAACGATCGCGGCAAGCGCACGGGCGACTGCAAATGACGCGCTGACACGGGCGCGCCCATGGTGCCGGCGACGGTCGGCCGGGCCGTCACGGATGGTCGCGCTTGCGCGCGCGATGCGGCCGCCGCAGGTGCGCGTGGCGATACGTTGCCCGCAGCCGCTCGCGCCGCCCCCGCTCGTAGAAGAACAGCCCCAGCAGCGCAGCGAACGCCAGCAGCATGACGAATTGCACGATTCCGTTTGCCATATCGCCTCCGGCAGCATGGGCGGCCGCTGCTTCGCACGCCAGCCGTCGCCCGTGAAGACGTTTTCATTGTAGAAGCCGCCGCGCAGACCGTCGCTTGACGCTCGCGCACGGGGCGCACAAACTGGCCGGCACGCGTGCGTGCCGCGCCGGTCCGGGTTGCGCGGCCGCGTTTTCACGCGCATGGCGCGACGAGGTGCGTTGTGGTGCCCTTTTATCCCCGAGTGTTCGGCTGGACGCTTGCCGGCGCGCTCGCGCTCGGCCTGCCGGACGCGCATGCCGCACCGCCTGGCGCATCGCAGCCCGCGGACGTCGCCGCCGACACGGGCGGCGGCGCGCCCGTCACGGTCGTCAGCGACGTCCACGAATTCGTGATCCAGCACGACGGCTCGCTCGACGAGCACGACGATTCGACGCTGCGCGCGAACGACGCGAACGGCATCGATGCCATCGCGCAGCGCTACGTGTGGTTCGACAGGAATCTCGAGAAGGTGGACCTGCTCGCGGCCGAGACGATCGACCGCGACGGGGTCGCGCATCCGGTCGGCGCGGACGGGATCCGCGACGTGCAGGAACCGCGCTCGGCCGGCGCGCCGACGTTCCAGGACGGGCTGCTGCGCACCGTCGTGTTTCCCGGCGTCGAAGCCGGGTCGAGCACGCGGGTGGCGTTCCGCAAGACCCGCACGAAGCCGGTCAACCGCTGCTACTTCGGCTATACCGTGGAGCCGTCGCGGGAGCCGGTCGACAGCCAGCGGCTGATCTTCGACGTGCCGGCCGACATGCCGCTGTATGCGGATGCGCGCGGCTACGTCGCGCTGCCGCCGGTCACCGCGAACGGCCGCACGCGCTACGAATTCGACTACCGGCACGGCCCGTACGACCGCATCGAAAGCGGCGCGGTCGGCTACGCGACCTACGGCGACCGGCTCGTCGTGTCGACGCTGCCCGACTACGCGGCGTTCGCCGCGCGCTATCGCAACGCGGCCGTCGATCCGGGCGCCGACGATCCGGCCGTGGCACAACTGGCGCGCGCGCTCACCGCGGGCGCCGCCGATCCGCGCGACAAGGCGCGCCTCCTGTACGACTGGGTGCAGGCGAACATCCGCTACGTCGGGCTGTTTCTCGGCGAAACGGCCGCCGCGCCGCATCGCGTGACGGACATCCTGCGCAACCGCTACGGCGACTGCAAGGATCATGTCGCGCTGTTCGGCGCGCTGCTCGCGGCGGTCGGCATTCGCAGCGAGCCGGTGCTGCTCAATCTCGGGTCCGTCTACACGCTGCCGTCGGTGCCCGGTTACGGCGGCGGGGCGATCAACCACGCGATCACGTGGCTGCCCGATCTCGCGCGTTATGCGGACACGACGACGGCCGGCATCGCATTCGGCTATCTGCCGCCGATCGTGATGGACCGTCCCGCGCTGCTGGTCGACACCGGCGTGCTGTCGCGCACGCCGGCCACGCAGCCGCGCGGCCGCCTTGCGCGGGTCGAGATCGATGCGGCCGGGGCGGGCGCGACGCGTTTTCATGCGTACGTCGAGGACGACGGCTGGACGGCCGAGCTCGAGCGCAACCTGTTTCGCCGCGCGACGCCCGACTCCGTCGCCCAGCTCGCGAACAACCGTCTGCGGCAAAGCGGCCTGCGCGGCCGCGCGCAACTGTCGACCAGCGACCGGCGCGTGACCGACGGACCGTTCGACGTGACGATGTCGGGCACGCTCGATCATTTCGTGTGGCCTGACGGCACGACTGCGGTGCCCGCGCTGTCGAGCCTGACGGGCGGCATCGCGACGCAGGTCGAGAACTGGCTCGCCGAGCCCGTGCGCACGCAGCCGTGGGGCTGCATCGGCGGCACGTTCGACGAGACCGGCCAGATCGCGCTGCCGGCGGACGTCGCGGTGACCGACCTGCCGGCCGATACGGCCGTGCACGACCGCTTCGTCGACTTCACGTCGCATTACGTATTCGACGCGGCTGCGCGCGTCGTGCAGGTCACGCGGCGAATGACCGCGGATTTCGGCCGTCAGGTGTGTTCGGCGGACGAATTCACGGCGCTGCGTGCGTCGCTCGAACGCATCGAACGCGACACGCAGGCGCAGATCGTCGTGCGGGCGAAAGGGCGTTGAACGGGCAGGGAACGTGAGCGCATCGAGGCGATCGCTCGACGCGCAGGAGGGACATCATGACGGAACGGGATCACGAGATCGCCGATCTCTCGAAGGAATTGCTGGGCCGGATCGTGCAAGGCACCGTGGCGAGCGGCGCGGTCGTCGATGCTGAGCTGTGCGCGGCGCTTGCCGTGCAGTGCGCGACGGCGCTGGTCGACAGGCTGGACGCGCGCAGCGACTGAGCGCTGCCGTCACGCGCGACGGCAATGGGGGCGACGCGTGGCGGCCGCGGCCGGCATCACGCATGAGGCGTGACGCGCGCCACGTCACGCATTACGCTTCGACCCGCGCGTCGCCGTCCGCGCGCACGGCGCCCGGCGGCTTGCCCACCACGCGCTTGAACGCGCGGCTGAACGCGGCGAGCGAGCCGTAGCCGAGCCGGTACGCGACGGCCTCGATCGTCTCGTGGTCGCGTGTGATCCATTGCGCGGCGAGCCGCATCCGCAGCTCGGTCAGGTAGCGCACCGGCGTCATCCCGGTGGCTGCGAGAAAGCGTTCGGCGAACACCGAACGCGACACGCCCGCTTCGGTCGCGAGTTCCGCCACGCTCCAGTTGCGGCCCGGATCGCGATGCAGCGCGACGATCGCGCGGCCGAGCTTCGGCTCGCGCAGCGCCTGCACCCAGCCCGTCGCATCACCGCATCCGCATTCGACCCAGCCGCGCACGATGAACGCCGCGACCACGTCCGCCAGCCGCGCGAGGATGCCCGCGAAACCCGCGCGCGCCGAGCACGCTTCGCGCTCCATCGCGTCGAGCATCGGGCGGATTTCCGGGTAGCGCGCGAGCAGCGTGCCGACGTGCATGAACTCGGGCATCGTGCCGACGAGCGGCTGCATGCCGCCGAGATCGAGCTCCATGCACGCGCTGAAGATCAGCGCATCGCCGGCGCCCGGCTCGGCCGTCGCGCAACGGGCGGGCGACACGCCGGCCGACGCCACCGACGCGACCGTATCGCAGATCTTCGCGACCTCGAAGCCGTTGATCTCGCGGCACGGTGCATCGGGGTCCGACAGCAGCGCGTGCATGCCGCCGCGCGGCAGCAGGATCGCGTCGCCGGCTTCGAGCCGCATCGTGGCGCCCGACGCGTCGCGCAGCAGCACGGGCCCGCGCCCGACGAAATGGAACTGCGCGCGCCCCGTCCCATGGCCGAAATTCAGCCCGAACGGCCGCGCGACCTGGATGCGGCGGTACTGGACGCCGCTCAGGCGCATCCCCAGCAGCAGCTCGCTGACGAGGTCGTGCACATCGGGGATGGGCGGAAGCAGGGGCTCGGACATATCGAGATTCGGACGAACGATCAACAAGAACGGATTGTATGTCATAGACCGTCCTGATGTGGTTCCTTACGATACGCCCTCATCAGTACTTTCCCTAACCGACACGGAACCACGCATGAATCCCGGAACCTCCACGGCCGCCTCGACGGCGGCCCCCCGCGAACCGGCCTGGGGCGCGGTATTCGCGATGACGCTCGGCGTGTTCGGGCTCGTCACGGCCGAATTCCTGCCGGCCAGCCTGCTGACGCCGATGGCCGACAGCCTCGGCGTGACCGAAGGCGTGGCCGGGCAGGCCGTCACGGCCACCGCGACGGTCGCGCTGGTCACGAGCCTGCTGATCTCGGCGCTGACGCGCACGATCGACCGGCGGCGCGTGCTGCTCGTGTTCTCGGTGCTGCTCGTTGCGTCGAACCTGGCGGTCGCGTTCGCGCCGAACCTGGCGATGCTGCTGATCGGCCGCGTCGTGCTCGGCATCGCGCTCGGCGGCTTCTGGACGATGGCGACGGCCACCGCGATGCGGCTCGTGCCGACCGCGATGGTGCCGCGTGCGCTGTCGATCATCTTCAGCGGCGTGGCGGTCGCGACGATCGCGTCCGCGCCGATGGGCAGCTACTTCGGTCACCTGATCGGCTGGCGCAACGTGTTCCTGATCGCGGCCGCGCTCGGCGGCATCGCGTTCGTGTCGCAGATCCTCACGCTGCCGTCGATGCCGCCGAGCGGCACGACGCGGCTGCGCACGCTGATCGACGTGCTGCGCCGGCCGACCGTCGGCCTCGGCATGTTCGCGACGATCCTCGTGTTCACCGGGCACTTCGCGTTCTTCACGTACCTGCGGCCGTTCCTCGAACAGGTCGCGGGCGTCGGCGTGAACGGGCTGTCGGCGATCCTGCTCGGCTACGGCATCGCGAACTTCGTCGGCACGTCGCTTGCCGGCCGCGTGCTCGAACACCGGTTGCGGCCGATGCTGATCGGAATGCCCGCGCTGATGGTCGTGCTCGGCGTCGCGCTCGTCGCGCTCGGCCGCGCGCCGATGATCGACGCGGTACTCGTCGCGTTGTGGGGGATGGCGTTCGGCGGCGTGCCCGTCGCGTGGTCGACGTGGGTCACGCGTACCGTGCCGGATGAGGCCGAGAGCGCGGGCGGGCTGATCGTCGCGGCGATCCAGCTTGCAATCGCGACGGGCGCGGCAGCCGGCGGCGTCGTGTTCGACGCGAACGGGGCCGCCGGCGTCTTCGTCGCGGCAGCCGTCGTGCTGGCCGTTGCGGTCGCAACGATCGTGACCGGCGTACCGAAGCGCGTCGGCGTGGTGTCCGCGCTGGCGGAATGACGTTGTACCGTCGGGCCGCCCGGCCCGCCGCTCAGCGCACCGGTGCGTGCGTGTCGAGCAACTGCCGGTGGCGCGTTTCGGTCGCATCGTCGGCAGGGAACATGCATTCCATGCGCAACTCCTGCGCGGCGGCGCTTTGCGGCGTTCCTACCGTCGTGACCAGCGAGAAGTAACGCAGCACGATGCCTTCGTGCACGAAGCCGATCGGGATGACCGGCAGCGACGGTGCGGCGGCCGGCGCCGGCGGCGTTTTCCAGTCGCGCGGCGCACCGGGGCTCGCGAGCAGGTCGTCGAGCAACTGCCGTGTGTCGTCATCGATCACGCGGCCGACCGCTTCGCGATGCACGCGTTGCAGCAGGCTGCGCGACACCGTCTCCCAGTCGGCCAGGAACGGCCGCATGCCGTGCGGATCGAACATCAGGCGCAGCAGGTTGCGCGGGCCGTCGCGCGCGGCCATGTCGATGAAGCAGTTGAAGAAGCGCGGCGCCGCGTCGTTGGTCATCAGCACGTTCCAGTGGCGATCCATCACGATCGCCGGAAACGGATCGTGCTGGCGCACGACCCGTTCGAGCGCGCCGATCACGCCCTGCATCTCCTGCGCATCCCACGGCGCTTCCGAATACACCGGCGCATAGCCGGCCGCGAGCAGCAGCGCGTTGCGCTCGCGCAGCGGCACGTCCAGCGTTTGCGCGAGCGTCAGCAGCGTGTCGCGGCCCGGCACGCTGCGTCCGCTTTCGATGAAGCTGATCTGGCGCTGCGAGATGCCCGCGTCGAGCGACAGGTCGAGCTGGCTCACGCCGCGCACGTCGCGCCAATAGCGCAGCAACTGGCCGAGTTCGTGCGGCGGCGCGTGCGGTTCGCGGCGGCTGGCGTTCATCGTGCCTCCCAGGGCGTTCCGTGAAGGACGCGATCGACTATATCGGACTCACGCGGCGTTCGCATGCCACGCGAACGCGTCGAACGGCGCTTCGAGCGCGGGCTTCGTCACGCTGCCGACGTAGTTCGTGATCGTCGATGCGGCGACCACCGCGATCACTTCCAGCAACTGTTCCGCGCTGAAGCCGGCGTCGAGGAACGACTGCCGGTCGGCGTCGGCCAGGCGGCCGCGGGTGTCGATCAGCTTGCGTGCCGTGGCCGACAGCGCGGCCAGTGTCGCGTCGCCGGGCAGGGCGCCGCGGCGGATCGCGTCGACGTCGGCGTGGGTCACACCCTGTTTCAGCGCAAGCGCGGTATGGAAGGCGACCGGCCATTCGCTCGCATTCGTGACCGCGTTGGTGAGCAGGAGCGTCTGGATCTGCGGCTCGGTGAGGCTGCTGGCGTGCACGCGCTCGAACAGGCCGATGAAGCCGTTGATCAGCACCGGGGAAGCGGCCATGGCCGCTGCGATGTTCGGGACGATGCCGAAGGCTTGCTGGAGCTGCTGGAGGACGGGCCGGGATGCGGCCGGCGCCGAGTCGATCGTATGAAGCGGATAGGCGGACATGATGTCTCCGGAGGATGCGCGCCGCCGGAATGGCGGCGCGACACCCGAAGCGTAGGAGCGGCCGTGTCGTGCGCCAATTACATGCGATGTAATCGTCCGGTGCGCGCGTGACGCCGTCCGTCTTGCAAATCCCTCAGCCGCCTTGCCTGACCATCTCCGCCAGCGTCTTCATCGCCTGCAGGTACGGATACGGCCCGTGGCTGATGCGGGCCACGCCGTAATCCGCGAATTCGGCGAGCGTCGGCGTCTCCGTGACGCGCATCACGTTCACCGGCAGCGGCGACGCGGCTGTCAACGCGCGAATGAGTGCCGGCGCGCGCAACCCCGGCACGAACAGCCCATCGGCGCCGGCCGCGGCATACGCGCGTGCGCGGGCCAGCGTGGCGTCGAGGAGGCGTTCGTCGTGCGTGTCGGCCGGCGCGTTGAAGAACACGTCGGTACGCGCGTTGACGAAGTAGTCGGCGCCCGCGCGATCGGCAGCCTGCCGTGCTGCCGCGAGACGGGCCGCCGCTGCGTCGACGTCACGCAATTCACCGGTCGCCGGGAAGCTGTCTTCGAGATTGCAGCCGATCGCGCCGGCCTTGATGCTGAGCGCGATCGTTTCGGCGACGTCTTCCGGCCGCTCGCCGTACCCGCTTTCGAGATCGACGGTAACGGGGAGGTCCGTCGCGCGCGTGATCCGCTCGAGCACCTCCATCATCAGCGCGCGCGGCATCTGCTCGCCATCGCCGAACCCGTTGGCCGCGGCGACCGACCAGCTGCCGGTCGCCAGTGCGACGGCGCCCGCGTCGGCTGCCGTGCGTGCGCTGCCGGCGTCCCACACGTTGAACAGCGCCAGCGGGTGGCCCGCGCGGTGAAGCGAACGGAAATACGCGCCTTTCTCATTGCTGCTCATGTTTGCGTCTCCTTGTGGAAAACCGGGTCGGTTGTCGTGCCGAACGATACTGCCACCGTATCGAGCGCCGCGAGGAAATCGCGTGCGTCGAACAACTCGCCGAGACTGCGCACACCGCCCGACACCACGGTATTGCCGGCTATCAGCCGGGCGGCTGCCTCGACGATGATCGGTGCGCTGACCGCGTAGATGTCGCGCCCGAGCGCCGTCGCACGGTGCGTCGTGCCGCCCTGCACGACGATCGCGTCCATCGCGAACTGCTGCGCCGAGCGGCCCATCTCGTCGGCCGGCTCGGGCGGCGGCGTGGCGGCATCGCGCACGTCGCGCAGCGCGACGGTGGCGAGCCACGATTCGATCGTATCGATGCGCAGGTGACGCGACAATGTCATCACTTCCGAAAACGGCAGCAGCGTCACGCCGACGCGGCCGATCGGCCGCGGGAACGGCCACGCGCGTTCGCGTGCGGGCGACGGCACCGGTGCCGGCTTGCCGCCCTTCTGCACGAGCCGCGCCGCGCGATTGCGTTCGCCCGTCACGCGCGTGCCGTGCGTCGGGTGCCAGCTGTCGAGCCCGGTCGCGATATCGACGCGCTCGATCGGCCGGTTCGGGTCGACGACCGCCGTGACGAGCAGGTCTGCCAGGCCGCCGTAGAACGCCGCGGCCGGCACGAGCGTCACGCCCGCGGCGCGCGCCCGCGCATCGCAGTGTTCGGCCAGCGCCAGCACCGACGGTTGCTCGGCCGTCAGGTCGAGATAGGGGATGCCGGCCCGCAGCGCGGCATCGGCCAGCGGCAACGCAGTATCGAGGTACGGGCCCGCGCAGTTGATCACCGCCGCCGCGCCGCGCAACGCGGCGTCGAGCGCGGCCGGATCATCGATCGCGGCGACGCGTGCGAGCGTCGCGTCGCCGCCGTCCTTCGCGAGCCGCGCGGCATCGCGTCCGATGCGGATCGCGTGCAGGCCCCGCTGCGCCAGCTCCGCGACGACGAACCGCCCGGTGTGGCCCGTGGCGCCATAGACTGCAACCGTCATTCGATCACCCATGATCCACTCCGCTACAGAACGGTCTGTTTTATAGTACAGACCTGTAGCGTCGTCAAGCACGCGGTGCTATGATCGCTTCACTGTTGCGGGAGTGGGCGGCCGGCAAGGCCGGGTCGGAATGAAAAAGGAAACAGGGTCACCAGGGAACGCGCCCGATACGCGCGAACGCATTCTGCAAACGGCCAGCGAGCTGTTCTATCGGGAGGGTACGCGCGCGGTCGGCGTGGACCTGATCGTCGCGCAGGCCGGTGTGGCGAAGACGAGCCTCTATCGTCATTTCACGACGAAGGACGACCTGATCGAAGCGTTCCTGCTGCGCGAGGACGCCGATTTCTGGGCGCATTGGGATGCGGTGGCCGCGCAGTACCGGCGCACGCCGCGCGAGGAACTGGAAGCGCAGCTGCAATGGATCGGCGAGCGCATTGCGCGCCCCGGCTATCGCGGCTGCCCGCAGATCAACATCGCCGCCGAATACGCGGACGGCAACCATCCGGCTCGCAAGGTGGCCGTCGCGCACAAGCAGGAACTCCGGCGCCGGCTGGCCGAGCTGGCGGCGGCGATCGGCGTCGACGAGCCGGAGACCTTCGCACTGCGGCTCGCGACCGTGATCGACGGCGCGCTGAGCAGCGGGCAGGCGCTGCATGCGCATGGGCCTGTGGCCTTCCTTCAGGAATTCGCACAGCTGCTGTTGCCGAAGAAGGGCCGGAAGTAGCCCGCCTGGCCGCAGCGATCCGCGCGCCGGTTCGGTTCAATCGCGGGCGGCCGGATCGACCGACAGCGCGCGCAACTGGCCGCGCAACTGATCGACTTCGCCTGGCGCGAACGGCCGTTCGATCTCGGCATGCGTCTGCTGCCACAGCGGAAACGCTTCGGCCAGCAGGTCGTGGCCGGCCTGCGTCAGTTCGAGCAGGCGGCTGCGCCGGTCGTCCGGATCCTGGATGATCGTGACCAGGCCGCGCCGCTCGAGCGGCTTGAGCGCGGCCGTGAGCGTGGTGCGATCCATCGCGAGCAGCGACGCGACCGATTTCATCGGCGCCGGCTGGGGCCGGTTCAGCGACATCAGCAACGAAAACTGGCCGTTGGTGAGATCCAGCGGGCGCAGCACATCGTCGAAGATCCGCGCAAGATTACGCGCCGCGCGCTGCATGTGCAGGCACAGGCAGCAATCGCGCACCATCAGCGTCGTTTCGAAGGGGAGCTTTTCTTTTCGTGCCATGTTGCAATTGTGTTGATATCAACCTATCGTGTCAAGGTCGAGGCGCGGCAGCCCGTCGCGTCCGTCACCGGAGGAGACAGCATGAGTGCTCAACAGCAGTTGTATCTCGCGGTATTTCTCGGGACCAAGGACAGCCCGGCCATGAAAGCGTGGATCGCGCTGCCGGACGAGGAGCGGCGCACGCGCGAGCGCGACGGCATCGCCGCATGGCATGCGTGGGTCGACCGGCATCGCGACGCGATCGTCGAGATGGGCGGGCCGCTCGGCAAGACGAAGACCATCGATGCCGCCGGCGTCAAGGACACGGCGAACGCGATGAGCGGCTTTACCGTCGTGCGGGCAGCCTCGCACGAAGCCGCGGCCGCGCTGTTCGAAGGTCATCCGCATTTCACGCTGTTCCCGGGCGTGGCGATCGACGTGATGCCGGTGCTGGCGATTCCCGGCGCGTGAACGACGGGCGAGGCCACGCGTCGTGTATCGGCGATGCGCCGTGGCCGGCAGGCGGAAGTTTTCCCGACACTCTGGATGGAGACTGGCGATGAAGCTTTACGGATTTGCCGGCACCCGCTCGCAACGCGCGCTGTGGGGGCTGAAGGAACTGGATGCCGATTTCGAGTTCATCTCGGTGAACCTGCTCCAGGGCGAACACAAGCGGCCGGAATTCCTGCGCCTCAATCCGGCCGGCAAGGTGCCCGTGCTGGTGGACGGCGATCTCGTGATTCCCGAATCGGCCGCGATCGTGCTGTATCTCGCGGACAAGTACCCGCAGAAGGCGCTGCTGCCGGTCGATCCGGCGCTGCGTGCGGAGGCTTACCGGTGGGTCATGTTCGCGGTGACGGAGCTCGAGCAGCCGCTGTGGCGGATCACGCGGCACTCGTTCATCTATCCGCCGGAGAAGCGCTCGCCGGCCGATATCGAACTGGCGCGGGAGGATTTCAGGACGATGGCCGCGATCCTCGACAAGCATCTCGAAGGGCGCGAGTTCATCGTCGGCGATACGCTGACGGTGGCCGATTGCGTGACGGCTTACCTGATCGACTGGGCCGGCGAGTGCAACCTGATCGAATCGTTTCCGCAGTTGCGTGCGTATCTCGAACGGTTGTATGCGCGGCCGAAGGCGCCGCAGCGGATCGCGGACGCGCGCAAGGCGGCGTGAACGGGCGGCGGCCGGTCATGCGTTGCATCGGCATGGCAGACCGTTACGTTGGTGCGGGTGGCGAGCGGCAGTCTCGGCGCGCTTCAGGATGGTGAAGCGTGCGTCGCGAACGCGGCGCACGCAAACGCTCACGCCACGTCGTCAGGCCCGCCGAGCATGCGGCACAGCATCGACAGGTCGCTGAGCGTGACGTGCGGCGTCGCGGCCTGTTGCTGCACGCGCTCCGCTTCCGGATGCGTATCGCGCACCACCCACGCTGCCTGAAGCCCTGCATTCAATGCGCCGACGATATCGAGGTGGTAATCGTCGCCGACATGCAGCAGTTCCGCCGGCTGCACGTCGAGCGCCGCCGCCGCCGCATGGAAGATCCCGGGCTCCGGCTTCGCGACGCCGAACGCCTGCGCGCTGAGCGTCGCACGAAAGAATTCGCCGCCGCCGGTCAGCCGCAGATCGGCGTTGCCGTTGGTCACCGCGATCAACGGAAACCGCGCGCTCAACCACGCGAGCGCCGGCAATGCATCTTCATAGAATTCGACCCGGTTGCGTGCGGCATAGAAGGCGGCGTACGCACGGTCGGTGAGCGCGACATCTTCGTTCGCCTGCTCCAGCGCAAGCCGGATCGAGCCGATTCTCATCGCACGGAAGTCGCCGGCGAGGTCGGGGCACAATCGTTCGTATTCCTCACGCAAGTCGCTGAGCGCCTGCTGCGTGGGCAGCACTTGCTCGGTGCCGGGCGCGTGCTCGATCAGCCACGTGCGAAGCTCCCCTTCGGCCCGTACGACGGAAGGCCCGAACGGCCACAGGGTGTCGTCCAGGTCGAACGAGAGCGCGGAAACTTGGGGGAGACGCATGGAGGTTGACGGGGAATTTCGTTTACCAGGGCCACGGAATGGCGAGTCCCGTGCCGTTTTCGAGGGCCTGCCGATACAGGAAGCGTGCGACGGTCAGGTCCTGAAGCGCGAGCCCGGTCATGTCGAAGACGGTGATCTCGTGCGGCGCGCGGTCGACCGTCGCGGTTCCCGCGAGGATGTCACCGATTTCCGTGCGTGGCAAATCCGGCGCCCACTGGCACTCGCCGATGCTGCGCGCCTGGTCATGATCGTCCACGACGATGCGTGCGCGCTCCAGCACGCCTGCCGGCAGCTCGCGCTTGCCGGCGGTATCGGTGCCCACGCAGGTCAGGTGGGTGCCCGGCCGGACCGCATCCGCATCGAACAGCGGGCCGCCGCCGGGCGTTGCCGTGATGACTACATCGCTATTGGCCACCGCGTCGTTCCGGTCGCGCGCCACGCCGATCGTGCATCGTTCCCGGAAGGCGGATTCGAACACCGGGTCGGGCGCGCCGCTGACGGTCACGTACTGCACGGTGCACCGTTGCGGCAGCAGCCCGAGTGCGTAGTCGAGCTGGACGCGCGCCTGCACGCCGGTGCCGAACACGCAGATTCGCGCGCTGTCGCGACGCGCGAGCAGTTGCAGCCCGAGGCCGCCGGCGGCGCCGGTTCGCGCGGTGGTGATCGCATTGCCGTCCATGATGCACAGCGGCCGGCCCGTGGCCGGGTCGAACAGCGCGACGGTGGCCTGATGCGGTTCGCCGCCGAGCCCGCGGTTGCCGGGCCAGAATCCGGCCGCCTTGAAACCGAGCAGGTCCTGATCCGCGACATCGCCCGACTTGATGCCGAACACGCCGCCGGTGTGCAGCTTCTCGCGCACCACCGGGAACACGCGTCCGGCCCGTTGGCTATGCAGCACGAAGGCTTCACGAACGGCCGCCGTCACTTGCGCGGCCTGGAGGGCGGGCGCGACGGCATCGCGGTCGAGAAGCAGGAGTCGGTCGTCTGTCGGCATGTTCAGGCAAGCGCGTTCGGCGCCAGGCAAATCAGGGTTGTTTAAATTTTGTCCAGATTTGGACAAATAGTCAATGAATCGACGGGACGGCGCGGGTGCGCGGTTTTGCTCACCACCCGTAGAAGCGCGGCCACGTCTGCGCGCCGCCGTCTTCGCCGATCGCCTGATACTCGGGATGCTGCGCCCCGGTGGCGCACGCGTGATTCGGCAGGATGCGCAGGCGGGTGCCGATCGGAAACTGCTGCGCGATGCCGGCGTCGGGCGTGCCCGCGCGCGACACGATCCCGTGCTCCTGGTTGGCGGCGCTCATCAGGTAGTCGCCGAGCACGTCGCCGTGTTCGGTGCAAACCTGCCCGTAGCCGAAGTCGTGCGCCTGGCGCTGCGTGCCGCGGTCGCGGCTCATCGCCATCCAGCCTGCGTCGACGATCGCCCAGCCTTTCTCTTCCTGGTGCCCGATGACGGTGGTCAGCACCGACAGCGCGATGTCGGACAGGTCGCACACGCCGATGTTGTGCATCACGAGGTCGAACATCACGTACACGCCGGCGCGCACTTCGGTGACGCCTTCGAGATGTTCCGCCGCGAGGGCAGTGGGTGTCGAGCCGATGCTCACGACCGGGCAGGGCAGCCCGGCCGCCCGAAGGCGCTCCGCCGCCCGCACGGTGCGGCTGCGTTCCTGTTCGGCGATCGCCGCCAGCGCGTCGGGCGTGCTGTATTCGTAGCTGGAGCCCGCGTGCGCGAGCACCCCGCCGAGCACCATCCCGCCGTCGGCCAGTGCGCGGCCCACGTCGATCAGCAGGTCGGCGTCGGGCGGAATCCCCGAGCGGTGGCCGTCGACGTCGACCTCGATCCACACTTCGAAGCGCTCGCCGTGCGCGCGCCCGAATTCGGCGATCGCTTGCGCGGCCGGCAGGCTGTCGGCGACGAGTTTCAGGTCGCAACCCTGCCGGCGCAGCGCGAGCGCCTGGCCCAGCTTCGCGGGCACCATGCCGACGGCGTAGACGATGTCCCGGATACCGTGCGCGAAAAACTGTTCGGCTTCCTTGAGCGTCGACACTGTGATGCCCTGCGCGCCTGCCGCGATCTGGGCGTCGACCACTTGCGTGCTTTTGGTGGTCTTGACGTGCGGCCGGAACCGGACGCCGAGCGCGTCCAGGTGCGCCTGCATGCGGCCGATGTTGTGCTGCATGCGGCCGACGTCGATCAGGGCGGCCGGGGTGTTGAGAGTTTGAAGGTCCACGATGCGTTGCCTCGGAAGGTTGCCGATGTGAGCACTGTAGAGGCGTCGACGGACTGCGTGTTTAACGCGTGGCTAATTCGGCATTAAACGCTGTTTAATCGGCTGGATCGCGTGGATGCGTGGTGCGGCTCATGCGTTGCCGCGCCACGGCGGCGGGCTGAGAAACCGCGTCGCGGCTTCGAGAAACACCCGTTGCCGCGCGGAACGGCCGGTGCGCGACGGCAGCAGCGCCGTCACCGGCGCGGGCGGCAGATGCCAGTCGGGCAGCAACCGCACGAGCTTGCCGTTCGCCAGCAGCGGCGCGACGTCCCACTCGGAGCGCTCGACGATCCCGAGCCCGGCCAGCGCCCATTCCGTGATGACGGTGCCGTCGTTCGAGGACAGCGCGCCGCTGACGCGGATCACGGCGGAGCGGCGCGGTTCGCCCTTGACGTCGCCGCCTTGCGAGAAGCGCCAGCGCGGGATGTCCTCGTCGTTCTCGCGCAGGCACAGGCAGTCGTAGCCGGCCAGGTCGGACGGGTGGTTCAGTTCCTTGATGCGGCGCGCATAGGCGGGGCTCGCGCACAGGAAGCGCTCGTTGGGCGCGAGCGGATACCCGATCCACGACGACGACTTGAGGCTGCCGACGTGAACGACCACGTCGGCGCCCGACGCGCTGGTCAACGGGCTCTCCGACAGATGGAGCGATATTTCCAGTTTCGGATGCGCGCATTGCAGGTCGCGCACGATCCGGGCGACGTACTTTCTGCCGAAGCCGAGCGGGGCGACGACGCGCAGCGTGCCCTGCACGTCGCCGTGGTCGCCTGCAATGCTGACCGGCAGCGCCTCCACGCGCTCGAGGATGTCGACGGCTTCCTGGTACAGCCGCTGCCCTTCGTCGGTCAACGCGATTCCTTTCGGCTGCCGCACGGCGAGCCGTGCGTTCAAGCGCGCTTCCATCCGCTGCAGGCGAATCGTGACGGCGGGCGGTGTGAGATCGAGCAGCCGCGCGGCCGAGGCCAGCGAGCGCGACGTGCCGATCGCGCGGACGAGTCGAAGGTCGTCGAGGTCGAGCATTTCATGTCTCTTAATGCTGGATGTGCCGAGCATTAAACCGCACATCGCGACGCGAATCCATCGATGCGGCTCCAGATCGCGTCGGTCGCGCATGAATCGGATTGCTTGGCCGCTTCGAACGACACGGCCGGCGATGCCCCGCACCGTTACCGGTCGAGCCCGAAAATCAGCGACCGATGCGCGGCCACCCCGGCCATCACGCCCGACGCCGATGCGAACGTCGCATTGGTCATCGGCGTCGACGCGTCGCCGGCGGCGAATACGCCGGCGACGCTCGTCTGCTTCATTGCGTCGACGCGCACGACCGGGCCGAGCGGCCCGTCGTCGAACGCGCAGCCGAGCTGCTGCGCGAGATCGCACGCCATCGCCGTGTGCGCGCCGACGAACAGTGCATCGACCGGCACCACCTGCCCATCGGCGAGCCTCAACGCTTCGATCCGCGGCGCATCGCCGAGGATCTCCACGACCGGTGAGCGCTCGATGCGCACGCCGCGCGCATCGAGTAACGCCGCTTCCTCCTCGTTCGCATCGACCACGCCCTGTGTAAACCACGTCGTCGGGCCCCAGTCCGGAATCAGGATCGCCTGATGCACCGATAGCGGATGCGAGGCCAACACGCCGAGCCGCTGGCCGCTCACCTCGTACCCATGGCAATACGGGCAATGCAGCACGCTGACACCCCAGCGTTCCGCGAGCCCCGGCAGCGCGGGCAACTCGTCGCGGATGCCGGTCGCGAGGATCAACCGGTCGGCGCTCGCACGGCTGCCGTCGGCCAGCGTCACGTGGAAGCGGCCGTCCGCGTCGCGCTCGGCCGTGCGCACATCGCCCGCGATTCGCTGCACGGTCGGATACGCGGCGAGCTGCGCGGCGGCTTCGTCGACGATCTGCGCGGGCGGCTTGCCGTCCTGCCCGAAAAAGCCGTGCGCGTGCGCGGCAAAGCGGTTGCGCGGCCGACCGGCATCGATCACGAGCACGCCGCGGCGCGCCCGCGCAAGCTGCATCGCGGCCGACAGCCCTGCAAAGCTGCCGCCGATCACGATCACTTCATGATGGTCATGCATGCACCGACTCCTGTCCTGAACCTGCGTGAATGACGGACGTGTTCCGATGGTGGCCACGGCAACTCAACTCACGAAACACGAGAAGTTGCATGATAGGGCGATGGTATCATTCACGCAACTTCAAAAGTTTCGAGAGAGGGGAGCGCCGCTCGTGAGAACCGATAGCCGCTTGTCGCGCATGCTGCATGCGCTGATCCACATGGATCAGGTCGACGGCCCGATGACGTCCGAAGCGATCGCGACGATGCTGTGCACGAATCCGGTGGTCGTGCGGCGCCTGCTCGGCGGCTTGCGCGATTGCGGCTACGTGCAGTCGGAGAAGGGGCATGGCGGCGGCTGGGTGCTGAGCGTCGCGCTCGACGACATCACGCTGCTCGACGTCTATCGCGCGGTGGGCGAGCCGCCGCTGTTCTCCGATCTGGTGACCGACGACGAGGCCGAATGCCTGGTCGAGCAGGCCGTCAATGCGCACCTGTCGGCCACGTTGAAGGAGGCCGAGACGACGCTGCTCGCCCGCTTCGGCGAAGTCACGCTCGGCATGCTGTCGCGCGATTTCGAGGCGAAGCACGCGAAGCGGCGCAAGCCGCGCTGACGCGTCGCAGCATCGCGGCCGGGCGTCGCGCAGCGGGCGCGCCGATGCGGCCGAAACTGCTGCGCCGCGATGGTCTGTCCCCCAACTTCTGCCCGGTTCGCCCGCCACAGGGCAAAATACGGGTTTTCCGCACCCGCGAGGGCGCGACCGAATCACGCGCCGGGCGGCGGCAGTGCGCAATCCGCACGCTGCCGCCGGGCGCCCAGGCAAGAAACGCTCGCCATGTCGCGAGCCCACAGGAGTCCAGACCCCATGCCCGAATCCAACCTGTCCTTCTTCGGCCGGCTGTCGCTGGCCGTCGGCACGTTCTTCTCCGTGCTCGGCAACCGCGAGTTCGCGGCCGGCGTGCTGCGCGTGCGCGATGGCGCCCCGGCACCGGTCGCGCCGGTGCCGGCCGCCGCACCGGCCCCGGCCCCCGCTGCCGCGCCCGTGAAGGCGCCGGCGCCCGAGCTGCGCGAAGCGAGCCCGCAGGCCGCGCTGCAACTGCTCGGCCTGCTGCAGCGCGATGCGCGCTTCATCGACTTCGTCGAGGAAGACATCGCCGGCTACGCGGACGCCGACATCGGCGCGGCCGCGCGCCTCGTGCACGACGGCTGCCGTGCCGCGCTGCGCGAACACTTCACGATCGTGCCGGTGCGCGACGAAGCCGAAGGCAGCCGCGTGACGCTGCCGGCCGGTTTCGACGCGACGGCCGTGCGCGTGACGGGCAACGTGGTCGGCGCCGCGCCGTTCACGGGCACCGTCAGCCATCGCGGCTGGCGGGTCGCCGACGTGCGCCTGCCGAAGCTGACGGGCAGCCACGACGCCTCGGTCGTCGCACCGGCGGAGGTGGAACTGTGAGCGATCCGCGCTATTCGATCGGTATCGATCTCGGTACGACCCATTGCGCGCTGTCGTACGTCGACAGCGCCGCGAGCGACGGCGAAACCATCACGCAGCAGGTGCTGCCGATCGCGCAACTCACCGCGCCCGGCGCGCTGGAGTCGCGCGACCTGCTGCCGTCGTTCCTCTACCTGCCGCATGAAAGCGAACTCACGCAGGGCGACCTGACGCTGCCGTGGACGGCCTCGCGCGCCTTCGCGGTCGGCGAAATGGCCCGCACGCGCGGCGCCGGCACGCCGATCCGCCTCGTGTCGAGCGCGAAGAGCTGGCTGTGCCACCCGGGCGTCGATCGCCGCGCGGCGATCCTGCCGAGCGATGCGCCGCCGGAAGTGTCGCGCGTGTCGCCGCTGGAAAGCTCGATCCGCTACCTGACGCACCTGCGCGAAGCGTGGGACCACACGCATCCCGACGCGCCGTTCGCCGACCAGGACGTGACGGTCACGATCCCCGCGTCGTTCGATCCGGCCGCGCGCGAACTGACGGCCGAGGCCGCCCGCGCCGCCGGCTACTCGCGGATGACGCTGCTCGAGGAGCCGCAGGCCGCGCTGTACAGCTGGATCCAGAAGAGCCAGGGCGGCTGGCGCAAGCAGGTGCAGGTCGGCGACCTGATCCTGTGCGTCGACGTGGGCGGCGGCACGACCGACCTGTCGCTGATCGCGGTGGTCGAGCGTGAAGGCAATCTCGAACTGCATCGCGTGGCGGTCGGCGAGCACATCCTGCTCGGCGGCGACAACATGGACCTCGCGCTCGCGCATATCGTCGCGCGCAAGCTCGCGCAGCAGGGCACGCAGGCCGATCCGTGGCAACTGCGCGCGCTCACGTACGCATGCCGTTCCGCGAAGGAAACGCTGCTGTCCGACCCGACGACCGACGCGGTGCCGCTCGTCGTGCCGAGCCGCGGCTCGAAGCTGATCGGCGGCTCGATCCGCACGGAGCTGACGCGCGCCGAACTCACGCAGACGATCCTCGAAGGCTTTTTCCCGCAAGTCGATGCAGCCGCGCGCCCGGTGAGCCGTGCGCGCGTCGGCCTGACGCAGCTCGGCCTCCCGTATGCGCAGGACGCGGGCATCACGCGCCATCTCGCGGCGTTCCTCGGCCGCCAGGTCGCGGCGCTCGACGCGCTCGAAGGCGTGCAGCGCACGCTGCCGCAAGGCGCGACGTTCCTGCATCCGACCGCCGTGCTGTTCAACGGCGGCGTGTTCAAGTCGGCGCTGCTCACGCAGCGCGTGCTCGATACGCTCAACAGCTGGCTCGCGGCCGAAGGCGCGCCGCCCGCCCGTCTGCTCGAAGGCGCGGATCTCGATCTCGCGGTCGCGCGCGGCGCGGCTTACTACGGCTACGTGAAGCGCGGCCGTGGCGTGCGCATTCGCGGCGGCACGGCGCGTGCGTACTACGTCGCGATCGAATCGGCGATGCCCGCGGTGCCGGGGCTCGAACCGCCGGTGCAGGCGCTGTGCGTCGCGCCGTTCGGGATGGAGGAAGGCTCGGACGCGGCGCTGCCGCCGCAGGAGTTCGGCCTCGTCGTCGGCGAACCGGTGCAGTTCCGCTTCTTCGGTTCGTCGGTGCGCCGCCAGGATCAGGTCGGCACGCTGCTCGACTACTGGTCGCCGGAAGAGTTGCAGGAACTGGAGGAAATCCAGGCGACGCTGCCCGCCGAAGGGCGCACCGTCGGTGAAGTCGTGCCCGTGAAGCTGCATGCGCGCGTGACCGAAGCCGGCACGCTCGAACTCGAGGCGATCCCGAGCGGCACGAACGAGCGCTGGAAGGTCGAGTTCGACGTGCGCGGCGCCGCCTGAGCGCGATGAAGCGCTATACGGTCGGGATCGACCTCGGCACGAGCAATACGGTCGTCGCATACGTCGAGGCCGGTTCCGACGCGATCCGCGTGTTCGACGTCGAGCAACTGGGCGGCCCCGGTGCGGTGGCCGCGCAGCCGCTGCTGCCGTCGGTGCGCTATCACCCGGCGGCGGGCGAGCTGCCGCCGGACGCGCTGCGGTTGCCGTGGGCGGCCGATTCGAAGGCTGGTTCGAAGACGGGTTCGAAGGCTGATCCGTTGGCCAACGCGAATGCGGCCGGTGCACTGCCGGCCGTGATCGGTCGCTATGCACGCACGCTCGGCGCCCAGGTGCCGGGCCGGCTCGTGACGAGCGCGAAGAGCTGGCTGTCGCACGCGTCGGTCGACCGGCTCGCGGCGATCTTGCCGTGGGGCGCGGCCGA
This sequence comes from Burkholderia sp. SRS-25, assembly GCF_004343765.1. Taxonomy (NCBI): domain Bacteria; kingdom Pseudomonadati; phylum Pseudomonadota; class Betaproteobacteria; order Burkholderiales; family Burkholderiaceae; genus Burkholderia; species Burkholderia sp. SRS-25. The sequence goes on along the minus strand of NZ_PTXM01000015.1, from coordinate 92,398 downwards.
CGGCGTCGACAAGGTGTCGCCGGTCGACGCGAGCGCGAGCTATCTCGCACACGTGCGTGCCGCGTGGGACGCACGCTTTCCCGATGCGCCGCTCGCGAAGCAGGACGTCATCCTGACGGTGCCTGCGTCGTTCGACGACGGCGCGCGCGCGTTGACGGTCGAGGCCGCCAAACGCGCGAAACTGCCGGCGCTGCGGTTGCTGGAAGAACCGCAGGCCGCGTTCTACGACTGGCTGTACGGCCAGCGCGCGTCGCTGCGCGACACGTTCGCCGCGGCGCGGCGCGTGCTGATCTGCGACGTCGGCGGCGGCACGACCGACCTCACGCTCGTCGATGTCGCGCCCGGCGACGACGGCGAGCCGACCTTCACGCGCGTGGGCGTCGGCAATCACCTGATGCTCGGCGGCGACAACATGGACCTCGCGCTCGCGCGCCTGGTCGAGTCGCGGCTGACCGAGCCCGGCGCGCGGCTGTCCGCAGCGAGCCTGTCGCAGCTCGTCGAGCGTTGCCGGGCCGCGAAGGAGCGGCTGCTCGGCGACGATGCGCCTGAATCCGTCAACGTCACGCTGCTCGGCGCGGGCAGCAAGCTCGTCGGCGGCGCACGTTCGGCCGAGCTGACGCGGCAGGAAGTCGAGCAGATCGTCGTCGACGGTTTCTTCCCGCAGGTCGAAGCCGGCGAACTGCCGCGCCGTGCGCGCGCCGCGATCGTCGAATTCGGGCTGCCGTATGCGAGCGACGCGGCCGTCACGCGGCACGTCGCCGCGTTCCTGAACCAGCATGCGGAAGGCCCGCTGCCCGACACGCTGCTGCTCAACGGTGGCGTGTTCCGTGCGGGCGCGCTCGCCGGCCGTCTCGCGCAGACGCTCGGCGCGTGGCGCGGCGCGCCGCTCGACGTGCTGCACAACGCGCATCCGGACGTGGCGGTCGCGCGCGGCGCGGTGGCCTACGGGCTCGCGCGCGCCGGGCATGCGCCGCGTATCGGCGGCGGATCCGCGCGCAGCTATTTCCTCGTGCTCGACGATGGCGCCGAAGGCGCGGCCGCGCGCGGCGTGTGCCTGCTGCCGCGCGGCGCGGAGGAGGGCCACGAGATCCGGCTCGACGATCGCACCTTCGCGCTGCAGCTCGGGCAGCCGGTGCGTTTCCACCTCGTGTCGACGGTGGCTGACACCACGTACCGGCCCGGCGATCTCGTCGATCTCGACGGCGGCGATTTCGTGCGGCTGCCACCGATCGCGACGGTCGTCGACGCGAAGGCGGGCGGCGACGCACGCGAAACGCCGGTGAAGCTCACCGCGTCGCTGACCGAGGTCGGCACGCTCGAAATGCACTGCATCGCGACCGACGATGTGTCGCGCCGCTGGCGGCTCGAATTCCAGTTGCGCGGCGATGCGCCCGCGCAGGGCGACGACGCTGCGCTCGCGCGGCATCCGCGGCTCGACCAGGCACTCGAACTGATCGAGCGCTCGTTCGGCAGCAAGGCCGCCGGCGTCACGCCGAAAGACACACGCCGGTTGCGCGCGCAGCTCGAACAGGTGCTCGGCGCTCGGGAAGAGTGGGACGTTGCGCTCGCGCGTGAATTGTTCGATGCGTTGCTCGCGCGCGCGCGGCGGCGCCGGCGCTCGGCCGATCACGAACGTGCGTGGCTGAACCTCGCCGGCTATTGTCTGCGCCCGGGGTTCGGCCATCCGCTCGATGCATGGCGCATCGAGCAGCTGTGGCCGCTGTTCGACGACGGGATCCAGTATGTGACCGACGCTCAGGTGTGGTCCGAGTGGTGGACGTTGTGGCGGCGCGTGGCCGGCGGCCTCGACGACGATGCGCAGACCCAGGTGCGTGACGCGATCGCATTCCTCGAACCGACCGACGACAAGCGGCGCAAGCTGCCGTTCGATCCGGGCAAGGTCGGGCCGGCGGATATGACGCGGCTGTCCGCGTCGCTCGAACGACTGCCCGTCGAGCGCAAGGTCGAGCTGGCCGAGCGGCTGATCGCGCAATTGCAGAAGCCGGGCGAACGTGCGCTGTGTGCGTGGGCACTTGGGCGCATCGGCGCGCGCCGGCCGTTCTACGGCAGCGCGCACGGCGTCGTGCCGGCGGAAGTCGCCAATGGCTGGCTCGATGCGCTGTTCGCGCTCGACTGGAAACAGGTCGAACCGGCCGCGTTCGCGGCTGCTCAGATTGCGCGGATGACCGGAGACCGTTCGCGCGACCTGCCGGACGACACACGCGAGGCCGTGATCAAGCGCCTGTCGGCTGCGAATGCATCGGCGGCGTGGATCGACATGGTGCGCGAGGCGATTGCGTTCGACGAAGCCGACACGGTGCGCGTGTTCGGCGAAACGCTGCCGGCGGGATTGAAGCTGCTCGCCGGGTGACGGACGTCACGGAACGGATGCTCCGGCCTCGTTCGCAGGACGAAGCATCCGGTTGTGTCGGTCAATGCGCGGCGTGTTCGCCGTTTCCTTCAGGCAGGCGAAACCGCTTCGCGCTGCCGTTCCACCGATTCGATTTCCGATACATCGCGCGCGGCCGAACGCCGCGCCAGATGAATCCCCGCGAGCATGCAACGCACCGATCCGCCGGCCAGTTCGATCGTCGGCACGTCGAGCGGCAGCAGCCGTGCGGACCGCTCGATCACGATGCGCTGATCGCGCGTGAGACAGTCGAACGCACGTCGCGACAACGCGAGCACACGCCCTTCCTTGCCCGACAATTCCAGCGTATTGCCCGCGAAGTTCGCGATCTGCGACGCATCGAGCGCGATCACCGTGCGTCCCGTTTCGGCCAGCCGTTGCGCGATTTCTTCACGACGGCGGCTGTCGGCAATGAGTTCGAGGCCGACCATCGCGAACTCGGTCGCGACGCTCATCATCACGTTCGTGTGATAGATCGGTCGCCCGTCGGCGTCGGCCGTATCGAAGCAGATCGGCTCGAAATTGAAGTTCGTGCAGAAGCGTTCGAGCGCGACCGGATCGGCACGGCGCGAACGCGCGGTGTAGGCGATCCGCGCGACGTGGTCGAGCACCATCGCGCCGGTGCCTTCGAGGAACACGTCGTCGTATTCGAGGCCCGAGTAGTCGATCACGTCCTGCACGCGATATTCGGCCTTCAGCATCTCGACGATGTCGGCGCGCCGCTCGCGACGCCGGTTCGCGCTGAACATCGGATACAGCGCGACGTGGCCGCCCGGGTGCGTCGAGAACCAGTTGTTCGGGAACACGGAGTCGGGCGTGTCACGCTCGCCGTGGTCGTCGAACACGTGCACACGCACGCCTGCATCGGCGAGCGTCTGCGCGGCGGCCGTGACTTCGTCGCGCGCGGCGGCGGACACGGATGCCGCGCCGTGCGCGCCTTCCGCGGCGGACGTGCGCTGGAACGCGTTGTCGGCCGCGGTCTGCGGGTTCGGCAGGAAGCGGTGCGGCCGGATCATCACGACGGCGGCCGGCGCCTGGATCGATACGAGATTCATGGAAGGCGGGAGCGAAAGGCAGCGGGGCCGGGCGGCGCCTGGGCCGCCCGGGGATGACGGTCAGCGTGCGAGCGCGGCGACGGCTTCTGTCGCGTACGCCGCGTGACCCTGCGCGATCGCGGCCGGGTCGTCGATCAGCGCGAACAGGTTCTTCGGGTCGACGGCCGGCGGAATCAGCGCGATCTCGACGCCCGCGTTGTGCTGCTGCGCGAGCGCATACAGGTAGCGCAACGCAGAGTAATCCTCGAGCGCGAAACCGACCGAGTCGAACACCGTGACTTCGTCCGCGCGTTCGCGGCCGGTCGTCTCGCCCTGCAGCACGCGCCACAGCTCGGTGACGGGGAAGTCGGCCGGCATCTGCTGGATCTCGCCCTCGATGCGCGATTGCGGCTCGAATTCGACGAACACGCGGCCCGCATGCAGCACGCCCGCCTCGAGTTCGGTCTTGCCCGGGCAATCGCCGCCCACGGCGTTCAGATGCATGCCGGGTTCGATCATGTCGGCCGTGACGATCGTCGCGTACGCCTTGTCGGCGGTGACGGTCGTCACGATGTCGGCGCCGCGCACGGCGTCGGCGGTCGACGCGGCGCGCACCACGCGCAACGTGGGATACGCGGCGAGGTTCTGCACGAGCTTGTCGGTCGCGTGCGGATCGACGTCGAACACGCGGATTTCGTCGATGCCGAGCAGCGTATGGAACGCGATCGCCTGGAATTCGCTCTGCGCGCCGTTGCCGATCAGCGCCATCGTGCGTGAATCGGGGCGGGCGAGGGCTTGCGCGGCGAGCACCGACGTGGCGGCCGTGCGCAGCGCGGTGGTCAGCGTGAGTTCGGCGAGCAGCAGCGGGTAGCCGGTATCGACTTCGGCGAGCGCGCCGAACGCCATCACCGTGTGCATCCCGCGCGCGGCGTTGACGGGGTGGCCGTTCACGTACTTGAACGCGAACAGCGACGCGTTCGCGACGGGCATCAGTTCGATCACGCCGTCGCGCGAGTGGCACGCGACGCGCGGCGACTTGTCGAAGTCGGCCCACTGCAGGTAATCGGCGCGCAGCGTGTCGACGAGCTCGCTGAGGAACGTCGTGACGCCGGTTTTGGCGATCAGTCGGGCGGTGGCGGGAACGTCGAGGAAGCGGGTCATGCGTCTGTCTCCAGTTTTCTCAGTGCCGGTACGGGTGTCCCTGGCGTTCTGGTCGACCGGGCGATGCCCGGGCGCGCGTCCCGGCTTCCTGGAAAGCGGCGGCGTGGCCTGTCGCGCCGGTCGATAGAGTCATTATTTCCGCGAGTCGAGCCAACAAAAAGACGGCAAAAGTGGCAGATTTATCGATAGACTTGGCAAACTGCTTGCCACATATGGCAATTTGATCAGGTTGCACGCGCCGGAATGCCAGGGTTCCGGCACGCTGCGGCCGGTTCACGTTCAACAGGAAGGCTTGTTCATGATCACGCTCGACGACGTCGACCGGCAGCTCATCGCGCTGCTGCGCGACAACGCGCGACTGCCCGTCGTCGCGCTGGCGAAGGAATTGCGCGTCGCGCGCGCGACCGTGCAGAACCGGCTGACGCGGCTGGAGAAGAACGGCGTGATCGTCGGCTATACGGTGCGGCTCAAGCCGGCGGCGGAACGGCACCGGATCCGCGCGCTGATGTCGATCGCCGTGCAGGGCAATCGCGGCGCGGAAGTGGTGAAGGTGCTGCGCGGGCATCCGAACATCGCGTCGATCCACAGCACCAACGGGCGCTGGGATCTCGTCGCCGAGCTGCATGCCGATTCGCTCGAGCACTTCGATCGCGTGCTCGGCGCGATCCGTCTGATCGACGGGATCGCGAATACCGAGACGAGTATTTTGCTGTCGACGCACAAGGCGTGACGCGGGCAGGCGGCGCCTGCGCTCAGGTTTGCCCAGGCGTCAGGCGCTGGCCGCCGGCTCCGGAAACACCGGCTCGCCCAGCGTCAGCATCAGCCGGTTCGCCCACGCGAAGATCGCGACCGCGTGCGACAGATCGAGAATCTCCTCATGCGTCAGCCCTTCGGCTTCCAGTGCGGCGATATCGCTCGCATCGACCGCATCGGGCCGCTCCGTCAGCGCAATCGCATAGCGAATGATCGCCCGTTCGCGCGCCGTCGTGCCGGCCGTCGCCGGATCGTCGAACACCTGCTCGATCGCGTCGGTGCGTTTCACGAGCTGCGTAAAGCGCTGCGCATGCACGGACGCGCAGTACACGCAGCCGTTCACGCGCGACACGGCCGTGCTCGCCAGTTCTCGCTCCGCAGCGCGTGCGGCGCGGGATCGCGGCCGTGCCCGAGGCGCGGCGGCTGTTCGGCGACATGAGCGTGCGCGAGAACCTGCTGATGGGCGCGTACACGCGTAGCGACCGCACGGCGGTAGCGGAGGACTGCGAGCGCGTGCTCGACCTGTTTCCGCGCGTGCGCGAGCGGCTGACGCAGCGCGCGGGCACGCTGTCGGGCGGCGAGCAGCAGATGCTCGCGATGGCTCGGGCGCTGATGGCGCGGCCGAAGCTGATCTGCATGGACGAGCCGACGATGGGGCTGTCGCCGCTCTACGTCGACAAGGTGCTCGAGCTGATAGACGCGATCAACCGGCAGGGGGTGACCGTGTTCATGGTCGAGCAGAACGCGAGCCTCGCGCTGGAGATCGCGCACTACGGGTACGTGCTGCAGACGGGGCGCGTCGTGCTCGAAGGGCCTGCGAAGGCGCTGCTCGACGACGAGCGCGTGCGCGATGCATATCTCGGCGGGGAGGCGGTGGCGGCGTAGCGGGCGGGGCGGGCGTAGCGAAAAAACGCGATGCACGCCGGATTGTCAGGTAGATTGGCGCTCAGTCGCCATCACCGCCACCGGGAGCGCCGCACCATGTTGACCTATTCCGTTCAGAAAGTCGGCTACGCATTCGAGCAACTGGATCCGCAGGGCGCGACGGATTACGCGTCGTTCATGCAGGCGTTCGACGCGTTCCCGTGGGCGGCGCAGCATGCCGAATGGGACGACACGCAGGACGGCCCGTTGCCGGCGCTCGTGCTGCAGCATGCCGACGATCGGCGGGAGCTGTGGGTGACCGCGCTGAGCGATGCGCATGCGGACGGCTTCCAGCTGAATGCCGTCTCGATGCGGATGAAGAAGGGGTTGTTCGGGATCGGCAAGGGCAAGCTGGAGCAGCACGTCGATACGATCGACGTCAGGAAGCGCACCGACGTCGACACGTTGTGCCGGCTGTTCTGCGATCGTCAGTACGACGAGCTGGACCGGGCGGTGGCGCAGCACGTGGAGCGCAATCGCTTCGAAGACGGCAGCGACGATTGAGCGCCAACTGCGCACGCGCCTGAACCGGCGCGATCCGTCGACTCATGCGTGCTCTATGACGCTTCCACCGTCCGCGGAAACGTCAACACCACCGCAAACCCGCCTGCCTCGGGAAACGCGAACCCGACGCGCCCGCCGTGCGCCTTCATCACTTCCTGCACGATCGCGAGCCCGAGTCCCGACCCGGTGCGCCGCTCGCTGCCGTCCGGCGAGATCCGCACGAAGGGTTGCAGCGCGGCATCCCAGTGCTCGCGTGGAATCCCGCGGCCGTTGTCGGTGACGGTCAGCGTCACCGCATCGTCGGCGTTGCCCTGCGTCGCGACCGACACGACGATATCGTCCGCATGCCCATGCAGCAGCGCGTTGTGCAGCACGTTCGACAGCGCTTCCTGCAGGCTGATCGCGTCGCCGTCGATCCACGCGAGCGGCGCGTCGCTCGCGAACGCGACGGCCACGTCGCGCTCGCCGGCGAGCGGAATCGTGCGGCCCAGGACCTCTTTCGCGAGCGCGACGAGGTCGACCGGTTGCAGCGGCACGGCCTCGGTGCGATGAATCACCATCGCATGATTGAGCAGCTGGCCGGTGAGCCGGCCGACGTCCGAAGAGGTCGCACGCAACGCATCGAGCCGCGCCGCGTGACGCGCCGGGTCTGATTCGCCGTCGAGCAGTTCGATCTGCGCGTCGAGCCGCGCGAGCGGCGTGCGCATCTGGTGCGCGGCATCGGCGATGAAGCGCTGCATCGCGTTGATCCGCTCGGCGAGGCGGTGCATCAGCCCGTTGATCGACCCGATGATCGCGTCGATCTCGCTCGGCGTGTCGACGACCACCGGCCGCAGGTCGGCCGGGTCGCGCGCGGCGATGATCGTGCCGATCTGCGCGAGCGGGCGCAGCCCGCGCCGGATCGCGAGGCCGCTCGCGCCGATCGCGAGCACGCTCATCAGCAGGATCAGCGTCCATACCTTGATGCTCATGTCGTTCGTCAGCTGCTGGCGTGCATTGGTTGTCTGCGCAACCGTCACGAGCGCCCAGCCCGGCGTGCTTTCCTCGGGCATGTAGCGCGCGATCGTCGCGGTGCGCACCCGGTGCCCCTGGTAGACGGCATTCGCGAACGCGGGGCCCTGTTTCGCGGCAGCGAGCGTCGCGGGGCTCGCGAGATCGTTGTAGCCGGCCACGACGATGCCGCGCGAATCGACCACCTTGTAGTAGACGAGGTCGTAGCGCGACAGCGTCGACAGCGCGGCCACCGGCGGATTCAGCGCGAGTACGCCGCCTTGCACGTAGAGGTTTTCCGCGACCTGGATCGATGCGCCCGCAAGCAACTGGTCGTACGCGCGTTCGGCCGCGACGCCTGCGTAGTAGCGCGCGATCGCCGCGAGCGCGAGCGCGCCGGTCGCGACGACGAGCGCGATGAAGAGCAGCGTGCGCCCGAACAGCGTCTTCGGGAACCAGTCAGTGCGCCGCAATCTGATACCCCATTCCGCGCGCGGTACGGATTTCGACCGAGCTGCCCTGCAGCTTCTTGCGCACGCGTGTCACGTACTGCTCGACCGCGTTCGTGGTCGGCTCGTTGCCGAAGCTGAACAGCTGGTTCAGCAGTTCGTCCTTCGAGAAGATCCGCTGCGGGCGGCTCGCGAGGATTTCGAGCAGCGCGAATTCCTGGCGCGACAGCGACAGCGGCCGGCCGTCGAGTTCCGTGAGGCGGCTGCTGCGGTCGATCACGAGGCCGCCGAGCGTCAGCACGTCGTTCGCGTGGCCGCTGTTGCGGCGCAGAAGTGCCTGCACGCGCGCATCGAGCTCGCGGTAGTCGAACGGCTTCACCAGGTAGTCGTCGGCGCCGAGGCCGAGGCCGCTCACGCGGTCGTCGATCGCCGAGCGCGCTGTGACGAGCAGCACGGGCGTCGTGCTGCCCGACGCGCGCAGGTGGCGCAGCACCGTGAAGCCGTCCATGCCGGGCAGGTTCGCGTCGAGCACGACGAGGTCGAAGCGCTCGACGCGCAGCAGCCCGTGCGCGGTCGCGCCGTCGGCTTCGAGATCGACGGCATGGCCGAGCCGCGCCAGGCGGTTGCGGATCGCCGCGCCGATTTCGGCATCGTCCTCCACGACGAGAATGCGCATGGTGCCGTTTCGCAGGTGGGTGGGTTAGGGGTTTTCCCGGGGCCGGGATGTCAGCATTTTCTCAGACTCGGTCGATAACCTGTGTCGAGCCGGATGCAGCACGCAAGGACGGCATTAATACCAGAAATATTCAAGGAGACGGCAACATGCAGCATGTCACGGGCACGACGAACGCGCGGCATGGCGCGACGCGGGCCTTCGCACGGCCGTTCGCCGTCCGTCGCACGGCGGCACGTGCATGACGACGTCGCCGCGCCGCCGCGCATTGATCGCTGCCGGCCTCGGCGTGCTCGCCGCGCCAGCGCTCGTGCGCGCGAAGCCGCGCGCGGTGCGGATTTCCAAAGGCTATGGCGTGCTGTATCTGCCGCTGCTCGTGATGGAGAAGCAGCGGCTGTTCGAGCGGCACGCGGCGCGCCACGGCGTGCGCGACGTCGCGGTCGACTGGGTGCTGCTCGACGGCGGCAATTCCGTCAACGACGCGATGATGGCCGGCACGCTCGATTTCGCGGGCGCCGGCGCACCGGGTTTCATCGAGCTGTGGGCGCGGGCGCGCGGCATTCCGAACGTCGAGGTGATCGGTATCAGCGGGCTGTCGACCACGTCGCTGTCGCTGAACGCGAACCGGCCGGGGCTCGTGTCGCTGCGCGACTTCACGCCGGCCGACCGGATCGCGGTGCCGGGCATCCGCACGTCGCTGTCGGCGGTGGTGCTGCAGATGGTCGCGAGCCGGCAGCTCGGCCCGAAGCATTTCGCGCAGCTCGATTCGATCACCGTGAACCTGCCGCATCCACAGGCGATGCAGGCGCTGATCCGCCGCGAGAACGGCGTCACCGCGCACTTCACGTCGCCGCCGTTCTCGACGCTCGAGCTGCGGCAGCCGGGCATCCACCGCGTCGTGAATTCGGTCGACGTGCTCGGCCCGATGACGCTCGACGTCGTGTTCGCGCCGAAGCGGCTCGTCGATACGGAGCCCGCGCTGGCCATCGCGTTTCTCGGCGCACTCGACGAAGCGAACCGGCTGATCGCGCAGGACCCGCGCGCGGCGGCGGCACTCTATGCGTCGTCGTCGGGTGTCGGCGTGTCGCACGATGACGTGATGCGGATGCTCGCCGCACCGGACACGCGCTTCTCGGTGCTGCCGAACCAACTGATGGACTACGTCGAATTCCTGTACCTCGCCGGCACGATCAAGGCGAAGCCGCGTGCGTGGCACGAGATGTTCGCGCCGATGCTCGACGACTACCGGTCGCGCTGACGCCGCCGCGCACTTTCATCGAAACACCTCGCGCCCGTGCGTTCGCCGCGCACGGAGCCGATTCAACCGACAAGCAACCGCCATGCAACCGTTTCACGCAAGGAGCCTCAAGTGAACGCCACTGAAACCCTGGACCCCGCGTCCGCCGAAGAGCAGCGCATCATGTCGAAGATGGCGCGGCGCCTGATGCCCATCCTCGTCGTGATGTTCCTGATCGCGTTCATCGACCGGCAGAACGTCGGCTTCGCGAAGCTGCAGATGGTGCACAGCCTCGGGATGACGGAAGCCGCGTTCGGGCTCGCGTCGTCGCTGTTCTTCATCGGCTACCTGCTGTTCGAGGTGCCGAGTACGCTCGCGCTGCATCGCTACGGCGCGCGCGTATGGCTCGCGCGGATCATGCTGACGTGGGGGCTCATCACGGTGCTGATGGGCTTCACGACGTCGATGCCCGCGTTTTGCGCGCTGCGCTTCGTGCTCGGCATCGCCGAAGCCGGCTTCTATCCGGGCGTGATCTATTACCTGACGCTGTGGTTTCCGCAGAGCTATCGCGCGAAGGTGCTCGGCATCTTCACGCTCGGCAGCGCGCTCGCGAACATGCTCGGCTCGCTGGTCGGCGGCGTGCTGCTGAGCCTGAACGGCGTGTGGGGGCTCGCGGGCTGGCAGTGGGTGTTCGTGGCGACGGGCATCCCGGCGGTGATCGTCGCGATCGTCGTGTTCCGCGTGCTGCCCGCGTCGGTGCGCGACGCACGTTTCCTCGACGACCGCGAGAAGCAGATCGTCGAGGCCGCGCTCGAACGCGAGAAGCCTGCGCAGGCCGAGCATGGGCGGCCGTGGAAGGCGCTGCTCGATCCGCGCGTGATGCTGTTCGCGGCGACCTACATGCTGATGTCGACGTCGCTGTACGGCGTGACGTACTGGCTGCCGACGCTCGTGAAGTCGTTCGGCGTGTCGAGCAGCACGAACGGATTCCTGAGCATGCTGCCGTGGGCGCTCGCGGTGGTGCTGCTGGTATGGCTGCCGGCGAAACTGCGCCGCGCGAAGAGCATCCTGCGCACGATCGCGATCGTCGCGGCGCTCGGCGCGCTCGGCTTCCTGCTGAGCCTCGTGCTGCCGTCGACGCCGCTGCGCTTCATCGCACTGGTGCTCGGCGGCGCATGCATCCCGCTGCTGTATCCGTGCTTCTGGTCGATGCCGCCGCGCTACTTCACCGGCGCGCGGGCGGCGGCGAGCGTCGCGGCGATCAACTCGATCGGCAACCTCGGCGGCTTCTTCAGCCAGAACCTGATGCCGTTTGCCGGCAAGGTGACGGGCACCGCGTTCGGGCCGATGATCGTGCCGATCGTGTGTCTCGCGCTGCTCGGGATCGGCGCGCTGGTCGCGTGGACGCGGTCGGAACGGGGGATGGTGGCGGCGCGGGCGTGAGGGTGCGCGGCGTGCCGGCGCGCGGCGTTACCGCTTCATCAACTGGTTCCCGACGACCGTGAAGTTGGCTGAAGCGTGCGTGTTCGACAGCAGGTATTCGAGCGCGTGGATGTCGGGGCGGTCGTCGTGAAATGCCTGTCGCCGTCGAAGATGAAGTTCCATGTAATGATGCCGCGGCTGGTGCCGGGATCGTCCACGTGAATCTCCTTCAGCGATGCGAGGGGAGCGGCGGCGCATCATCGCGGCACCCACCCGCACCACCACCTTCGCCGGGTGCCTACCCGCGCGCGCCCCCATCCCCGCCATGCGCGATCGTCACCTGCGCAGGCGACAGCGGAATCTCCACCTCGACCGTCGTCCCTTCGCCGAGCGTCGTCGTGATCCGCAGCGTGCCGCCGACGAGATACGCGCGCTCGCGCAACCCGACCAGCCCGAACGATCCCGACTTGCGCGGCACGCCGGGATCGAACCCCGCGCCGTCGTCGCGAATCGTCAGTTCGATCGCATTGCTCGCATGCACGAGTTCGACGTTCGCATGCGACGCGGCCGCGTGCCGCGCGACGTTCGCGAGCGCTTCCTGCGCGATCCGGAACACCGCCGTCGCGTAAGGCTCGTCGAGCTGCAGCTCGGGCGGATCGACGTGCAACGTGCATTCGATGCCGTGACGGTGCCGGAAATCCTCCACGAGCCACTGCATCGCCGCGGCGAAGCCGAGATCGTCGAGCATCAGCGGGCGCAGGTCCGACGCGATGCGGCGCGTCGCGGCCACTGCGCCGCGCGCCAGCGCGTGCATCGCCGCGATCTTGCGTGCCAGCTGCGCATCGTCCTGCGGCACGCGGTCGATCAGCCATTCGAGATCGTTCTTCAGCGTCGCGAGCGTCTGCGCGAGTTCGTCATGCAGCTCGCGTGCAATGCGGCGCTGCTCGGCTTCGCGTGCGCTCGCGCTGATCGCGGCGATCTCGCGCAACTCCTCGCGCGACGCCTGCAACGCCCGCTCGGCACGCACGCGGTCCTCGACTTCGCGACGCAGGTCGCGGTTCGACGCGCTCAGTTGCGCGGTGCGCGCGGCGACGCGCTGTTCGAGCCGTTCGTTCGCGTCGTTCAGTTGCGCGCTCTTCTGCACGACGAGCAGATGCTGGTAGCGCGCACCGGCCAGCGCGCGGACCGTCTGCGCATGCAGCCGGCCGTTCTCGAACAGCATCGCGAACAGCACGACGCCGGACGCGACGAGACCGTACGCGCGTCCCGCGTAGAAGCCGAGGTCGTAGCGCCCGTGATTCAGCATCGACGACAGCGCGATGTCGAACAGCCACGCGACGAGCACCGTCATGACCCACAGGTCGAGCACGGAATGGCGCCGCCGCCGCTGCCACATCAGCATCAGCGCGATCAGATTCAGCCCCCAGACGACCGTGATCGCGTTCGTCATCGTCGCGGCCATCCGGTTGCCGTTCATGATGCGCGGCAGCAGGTCGTGGCCGGCCGTGGCAAGCAGCGCGAGCGCGACCGTCGCGCCGACGGCGGCCGCAATGCACAGCCCGATGGGAATCGCCGCGCGGCGCTGCGGGGCCGGGATCGGGCTCGGCGCACGCGACTTCGCGCGCAGCAGCGCATACGCGGCGACCGCCAGCGGAAAGCCGCTGTGCCAGAACAGGTACAACCAGGCGGTGGTCTGGTCGCCGGCGCCGAGCAGGCCGGTCGGCGCGAACAGCCCGGGAAAGGTCAGCATGTGGGTGCCGGCCATGAAGCCCGTGAACAGGTAGCCGCCCGCGAGCACGAGCAGTGGCCGCTGGCGCAGGATCGCGTACTGGCCGAGCAGCAGGCCGGCGGTCACCATGTCGTTGACGACGATTGCCGACTGGTACACGGGGATGAACGCCCAGCCCGGCGCAAGCGGCTTGCCCGCGAACGGTGCAAGCACGGCGAAGATCACGGCGGAGATGAGCACGGTCGCGAGCGCGAACCGCCGTTCGCGCCGGCCCGGCGGCAGCGACGACATGAACAGGCGCGACGCGTCCGTGTCGTCGTCGTCCGGGGGCGAGGGCGGGAAGCGGAAGGCGGCGGTCATGCGTCGCCGCCGGGGTCGAGTTCGTGGCGCACCGCGTAGCGGACCAGCGCGGCTTCGTGCGGCAGCTCCATCTTCTCGAGGATCCGTGTCTTGTACGTGCTGACCGTCTTCGCGCTGAGCGCGAGTTCGGTCGCGATCTGCGTGACGGTCTGGCCCGCGACGATGCGGCGCATCACGTCGAACTCGCGCGCGGACAGCCGCTCGTGCGGCAGCGTCGCGGCCGGTGTGCGCAGCGTGAGCGCGAGGCTCTCGGCCGCCGACGGGCTCACGTAGACGCCGCCCGCGGCCACCTTGCCGACCGCCTCGACGAGCTCGGCGGTCGCGCTGTCCTTCGTCAGGTAGCCGGTCGCGCCGGCCTTGAACGCGCGCGCCGCGTACTGCGCCTCCGCATGCATCGTCAGCACGAGCGTGCGCAGCGACGGCGCGTGGCGTTTCACCAGCCGGATCAGCTCGATGCCGGTCGGTGCGGGCATCGACAGGTCGAGCAGCAGCACATCGGCGGCGCCGCGCTCGACCAGCGCAAGCGTGGCCGAGCCGTCGCTCGCCTCGCCGACGATTTCGAAACCGCCTGCCGTTTCCAGGATGTGACGCAGTCCGTCCCGCATGACTGCATGATCGTCAGCCAGAATTACCCTGATCATCTAGCGATCCTCTTCGGGATGACACCGCGCCCTGCTGTCCGGTAGTCGCCGCGGCCGTTCTTCTGACCAATATATTCCGCCGAATCCGAAAACGGTACACATCCGGGAAATTTTCGAGATAGCCGAGCAGGGAATGTGTACTGGAACGAAATAATCCCAGGAAAAAAGTACGCGGCAGAGCAGGCGGGAATCAGGGTATTCCCTGAATATTATCGAGACCTGGAAAGGGCGGCGCGTCGCGTCGCGAGCCACCCCGCGAACCGCCCCGATTCGGGACTAAACTGGTGCCCGATGCCACTACAACTGTTCCCGGGAGCCCCGTGATGATCGATCTTGCCGATATCCTGCCGTCCGCACTGCCCGCAGCCGTCGCGTGGGCCGAAGCCGAGGCGGCGCGCGGGATCGCGCAGGGTGCGCCGCTGACGCCCGGGCAAGCCGACGATGCGCGCACGGTGGGCGTCGCGCAGCCGGAGCGGATCCGCGTCGTGATCGTCGACCGCATGCCGTTCCCCGAGGTGCCGTCGCTGGCCGCGATCGCCCGCGACACGGGGCTCCTGGCGCCGGGGACGATCGGGCTCACGCTCGGCCATGCGGTGTATGTGCTGCGCGGGCAGGACACGCGCCGCCTGCTGACCCACGAATTCCGCCACGTGCATCAGTACGAGGCCGCCGGTTCGATCGGCGCGTTTCTCGCGCGCTATCTGCAGGAGATCGCAACGGTCGGCTACCACGACGCGCCGCTCGAGGCCGACGCGCGGCAGCACGAGTTCGATTGACCTGCCCCGCCGGCGCGACCGCGCGCACCGCCCGATGAACATTCACGATGCCACCACCGACCTGGTGTTCGCACACCGGGGCGCCCCGCCGAGGCGCGTGCGATGAGCGGCACGATCCACGCGTGGATCGGCGCGATCAGCGCGCATCCGCTGCTCGTGCTCGCGATCGTGTTCGTGGCGGCGTGCGCGGAGGCGATCGCGTTGATCGGCACGGTCGTGCCGGCCGGCGCCGTGATGTTCGCGGCCGGTGCGCTGATCGGCGCGGGCGCGCTCGACGGCTGGACGACCATCGGTGTCGCGGCGGTCGGCGCCGTGATCGGCGACGGGATCAGCTACGAACTCGGGCGGCACTATCGCGGCGTGATCCGCAACGCATGGGCGCGCTTCGGCTACTCGGCCGCGTTCGCGCGCGGCGAGGAGTTCGTGCTGCGCCATGGCATGAAGAGCATCGTGCTCGCGCGTTTTCTTGCGCCGGTGCGCGCGGTCGTGCCGGTCGTCGTTGGCTGCGCGACGCTGCCGCGCCGGTCGTTCTATCCGGTCAACGTCGTCTCGGCGCTCATCTGGGCGCCCGTGCACGTCGCACCGGGCATCCTGTTCGGGGCGTCGGCCGCGCTGGCCGCGGCGATCAGCGTGCGGGTCGCCGTGATCCTGATGGTCGTCGCGGCGCTGGTCGCGCTCGTGTGGCTCGGCGTGCGCGTCGCATTGCGACGCGGCTGGCCGCTGCTGCGCCGTGCGCTCGTCGAAGGCGTGCACGCCTGCGCGCGCCGCTGGCCGCGCTTCGGCGCGCGGCTGCACGACGCGATCGCTTATGCGCGCGGCCTGCCGGGCGCGGTGCCGGTGCTTGCGCTGCTGTTCATCGGCTGCGTGTGGCTGTTCGCGGGCCTCGTGCAGGATGTCGTCGCGAACGATCCGCTGATGCACGCGGACATCGCGCTGTATGCGTTCCTGCAGAACCTGCGCACGCCACCGGTGGACGCCGCGATGCGCGCGCTTGCCGTGCTGCACGGGCACGATACGGGGCTGATCGTCGCGGCCGCGTTTCTGGTCTGGCTGATGATCCATCGCTGCTGGCTGACGGCTGCGTGGTGGCTCGTGACGGTCGGCGTCGCCGTCGTGCTCGTGCCGGTGTTCGGCGCGGGCCCACCCGGTGCGACGCCCGCGAGCCTGCCGCCCGGTGCGCTGCACGTACCGCTGCCCGATGCCGAAGCGGCGTTCGCGATGCTCGCGAGCAGCGCCCTCGGCTGGGTGCTCGCGCGCGACCGGCCCGCGCGGTGGCGGATCCCGGTCGTGACGGCGGTGGTGTTGTGGATCGTGCTCGGCGGCTTCGCGCGGCTGTATGTGGGCGACACATGGCTGTCGGGCCTGCTGGGCGGCTGGAGCCTCGGGCTCGCCTGGTTCGCGCTGCTGGCCGGCGCTTATGCGTACTGGCGCGTGCGCGAGCACGTGCAGCCGAGGGGCGCGCTCGTCGCGGTGATGGTGGTGCTCGCGACGGCCGGCGTGTGGACGGTGCCCGCGCAATGGCAACTCGACCGCGCGGCGCGCCCGCATGTCGGCGACGTGGTCGCGATGACCGTCGACCAGTGGCTGCGCGGCGGGTGGCAGCGCGTGCCGGTGCGGCGCACCGAGATCGGCGGCGACCGCGAGGAATATCTGCCGCTGCAATGGAGCGCGACGTCGGACACGCTCGACCGGCATCTCGCACAGGCCGGCTGGCAGCGCGCGACGCCGTGGTCGCCGGCCACCGCGCTGCGCTGGCTGCTGCCGCAGGCGCCGGCCGATGCGCTGCCGGTACTGCCGCGCTACACGCACGGCGAAAGCACGCGCCGCGTGTTCGTCCGCGTCGATCCGGGACAGCCGGAAAGCCGCCTCGTGCTGCGGCTGTGGCGTTATCCGTACGTGCTGCAGGACGCGCTCGGCATGCGGCCGCTGTGGTACGGCGCGCTGTATCGCGAAACGCTGCACCGGCCGGCAAGGCTGATGACGGTCGTGCGCACGACGACGATCGACGATGCGGCGACGATTGCGAAGGCGCTGGCGGTCGAGCCGGCGATCGAGCATCCGCCGGCGGGGATGACGAACGCGCCGGCGGAGATGCTGCTGGTGTGGATGGTTCGGCCGTGAAGGGAACGTCAGTTGGGGAGATGCGGCGATGAGGGGAGGTTGATCGCCTCCGTGATCGCATGCAGTACGAGCAGGGCGGCAGTGTGGCTATCGGGATGGCCGAGCGATTCCGTCGCGACCCTCGCATAGGCCGCAACAAGGTTAGAGTCCGCATGTAATTCGGCGACTTCCGCGTCGTGATGCGATACGGCGTTTTTGGGTTGAATCATGGTTGATCCGTTGATGGTGCCCGGTGGGACAGGGCTTAGCGAATGGCCTTTGACGTCGGCGTCACGCTCGAATCGCTACACAAGCGCTCGCATCCTCCGTCGCATATCGGCACCAGCGTTACGGCAATTTGATTGAGTGAGGGATGTCCGTCGTTGCCGACATCAGGGTGCTTGATGGTCCTCGTATCTACCCAGATGTTCCGTTCGCGGATGCCCAACTGGATCAGGTAGGCTTTCAGCGCAACAGCGCGCAGTTGCGCCAGGGTGGCTGGATTCCGCTCCCCCACGTAACCCCCTGCGTAGACGATTCCGCGGATGTCGACGTCCGGCCAACTGCGGGCCTCCAGAACCATTTCAGCGATCCTTAACCGAGCCGTGTTGGGGATGTCGATGGAGTTCAGTGGCAACGAATCTGCCATGTCCGCCGAAATGGTGCAGGCGTATGTAAGCGGCGCTGCGGCGAATATTGAAAGCGCGAACAGGGTTGCGGAGAGAACATGTCGCATCACGCGAGTTCCTTATTCGTCGAAGCCGACGTAGCACGCCAGACTGTCCGCGTTGCGAATGGCATTGTCGGGGTTGGATTGCGCCCAGAAGCTTAGCCCGATTGAGACGCCATACATCTCGTCTGTCGAGTCGAACACGTCCGTGAAATGCGTGCATTCGTGAATGAGCGTGAGCAGTTGACAGCCGCGCCAGCGTTGCGCGGGCGGTGACGTGCAGAAGTGTGAATAGATCGCAATGATACGTTTTTCGGAATCGGGCTTACATACCGCAGCGTCGGTGTGTCCGTTGTCCGGGAATACAGTGCACGTGATGTTTTGTTGTTTCTGCTTATCCCACCTGATGACGTTCTCCGGCTTGAGCGATTGCATGACATCCAGCAGCTTTGGCATTCCGATTCGAAGGGTATCGCGCGTCACCTTGTCGCTTCGGCCGAACCACTTGCGCACGCGCAACTGTTCAGTCTCGTCCCATCTTCCCAGTCCGGCAACACGATCCTGAATCAAAGGGATGGCCATGTCGCGAAGTCGGGCGATCGATGCCCGGAATGTCTTGTTCGACATGTTTTGGCATATTGGTGTTAGGTCTAGTTCGATATCCCTGACTGATCCCGCTGTCGTGTTGGTAGAAACCGTACCGATCGGCTCCCAACCGTCGTCGTACATCGATTCCGTATTGTCGTTGCACATTCGTTATTGCCCCCGGTATATCTTGATTTCTATTGCGTCGTGACCGGATGTCTCGACTCGACATGTCAGTCCTTGTCCATCGGTGCATCCTTCAACAAGCCGACCTGACGAATCCATGATCCGATATCGGATGTTTGCGAGAGGCCGTCCGGAGAATCGATCGATCAATCGGATCTGTTCGTCGTGAATCGACGATGTCGGCGTTGCGGAGCGCCGACGCGGGGCACTCGACTCAGCAGGGTGTGTGCGTCCCGAGGACTCCAGAAATATCCCGGGGTCGTTGCCTGCGATGACGCGATTTTTCTTGCATGGGCAAGCTACCCAGTCACCGTCGACAACTACGTTTCGGCCGTTTTCGGAGAAACTCTCTCCGGAAGCAATAATTTCGAAGTTGCCGTCACAATTCCCGCATGTCGCCTTGTCTCCGCTCAATGCGACTCTCTTTTCATTGTCGTAGATCGTCGAAGAAGTCGCGATGACGAAGCCTCGCGTTGTCGTCGGATCGTTATCCCTGACTGCGGCCTTGATCATAGCCCCTCCCTTTATTGATACCTGTTACCACACGGCCAGTACCGGGAAGGAGGCCCACCAGGTTGATGGTAGCGAGTGTCTTCCGACCGTGAAAAAGGCGGAGACGAGCGCTCTTTCTGCTTCTCATCCCGTCGTGTGTTCAATTGATTTGGGATGCTGATGATAAGATCGAAACGTCTCGAGAGGTCGTGTTATTGAGATGGGTTGGGGTAGATTGTTGCCAATTGTCAGCGCGACCAGAGAGGCATGAACAACATGCAATCGGTGTGGTTTCAGTCAATTTTGACCGGGACGTAACTGGTTTTTTGAAGCGACCGAGGTAGACATATCTGTCTGGCCCCCGACCGCTTGTTCCATTAACTTCTTCTTTATCCCAATGCCACCCGCTGCGCCGCAAACCCCGCCAGCGTCCGCAGCGCATCGCGTGCCGACCGCAGATAAAACGCCTGCAGATGAAACACGTGCCAGCGCGCCGCATGAATCTCCAGCCGGCACGGCACGCCACAGGCCTGCGCATGACGGGCCAGCCGCTGCGCATCCGACAGCAGGACCTCCTGGTCGCCGGCCTGGACGAGCATCGGCGGCAGGCCGCGCAGGTCGGTGTCGAGCGGGCCGCGGGCCGCCACTGAACCGGCGCCGTGATACCAGCGCAGCCCTTGTTCGAGCCAGCCGCGGCGGATCATCGGATCGTCGTGACGGCGCGTAGCCAGCGTCGCGCCGCCGAGCGCGGGATCGGTCACGGGCGAGATCAGCAGCAGCGCGGCGGCAGCCGGCTCGCCGCGCTCGCGCAGCGCAATGGCCAGTGCCAGCGCCAGCGCACCGCCGGCCGAATCGCCGGCGATCACGATCCGGTGCGGCGCATGGCCCTGCGCGCGCATGGCATCGTAGACGGCCAGTGCATCGTCGAGCGCGGCCGGGCTCGGATGCTCGGGGGCCAGCCGGTAATCGGGCACCCACACCGGCAGGCCGGCCTCGTTCGCGAGCCGCGTCGTCACGCCGCGATGCGTGTGCGGGCCGCCGAGACAGAATGCGCCGCCGTGCAGGTAGAGGATCGCGCCGCCCGTGTCGCCGCGTTTCGGCGCGACCACTTCGACCGGCACGCGGTGCGCGGACGTGCGGTAGCGCAGCGTGCCGCTCGTGCCCGGCATCAGCGGCGACAGCAGCGCAACGACACGGCGCTGCATGCGCGCGCCGAACGGCGGCCCGATCAGCGGCCGGAAGGCCACCCGCAGGAAGCCGCGCAGCGATGCGGCCGTGAGGGCCTCCAGCCGCCCGGCGGGCGGCGCGATCACCACGTCGCGCGCCGGTGCGACCGACCCGGGCAGCGGATGCGTGAAGCGGTAAGCGGACATCCCGGTGAAGCGCGTGATCCACCGGTAGGTCAGCGTGAAGCCCGGCCAGTTCGTGCTGTTGTGACCCGACGCATCGACGTACCAGCTTTTGCAGCTGTTCCACACCGAACCTTCGAGCCGTTGCTGCACATGCACGTTGAAGCGCCGGTAGCGGCGCGCGTCGACGTCGATCTCGCGCGCACCGTCGCGCCGCATCGCACGCACGCAGCGCATCACGTGCGCGATCTGGCTTTCGAGCATGTACACGATCGAGTTATGGCCGAGGTTGGTGTTCGGGCCGTACAGCATGAAGAAGTTCGGAAAGCCGGGCACGGTGAGCCCGAGATACGCCTGCGCACCGCGCCGCCACGCGTCGTTCAGGTCGAGCCCGTCGCGGCCCGTGATGCGCATCGGCGACAGGAACTCGGTCGCGGCGAAACCCGTGCCGTACACGATCGCGTCGACCGGATGGTGCATGCCGTCGGCGGTCTCGATGCCGCCCTCCGTCACGCGCCGGATCGGCTGCGTGACGAGTTCGACGTTGTCGCGGCTCATCGCGGCAAGGTAGTCGCTCGACAGCAGGATGCGCTTGCAGCCGATCGGGTAGTCGGGGGTGAGCCGCGCACGCAACGCGGGGTCCGGCACGTCGCGCGCGAGCAGCGCGTGGAACGGCCGGCCGACCGCGATCTTCATCAACGTGTGCAGGCGCGTGAACGCGATCGCGCGCGATTCATAGCGCAGGTAGATCGAGGCGCGATGCAGCTTCATCGCCCACGGCAACCGGCGGAACAGCGCTTTCTCCCACGGGCGGTACGCGCGGTCGGGGCGCGGCATCACATAGGCCGGCGAACGCTGGAATACGACCAGCTGCTTCACGTCGCCCGCGATCGCCGGGACGAACTGGATCGCCGACGCGCCGGTGCCCACGACCGCCACGCGCTTGCCGGCTAGCGAATAGTCGTGATCCCAGTGCGCGGAGTGGAATGCGCGGCCGCGAAACGTGTCGATGCCGGGCAGGTCGGGCATCGCGGGGCGGCTCAACTGCCCGGTGCCGCTGACGAGCACGGCGGCGCTGAGCGTCGTGCCGTCGGCGAGCGTGACGCGCCACAGCGCGGCGGCTTCGTCGTAGCGGGCGTGCGCGACCTCGGCGCCGAAACGCAGGTAGCGTGCGAGCCCGTACTTGCGCGCGCAATGCTGCAGGTACGCATGGATTTCGGGCTGCGGCGCGAACACGCGCGACCACGCCGGATTGGGCTCGAACGAAAACGAGTACAGGTGCGAGGGCACGTCGCAGGCGGCGCCCGGGTAGCGGTTGTCGCGCCATACGCCGCCGACATCGTGCGAGCGTTCGACGATCGTGAAGTCGTGGATGCCGGCGCGTTGCAGCGCGATCGCCATGCCGATACCGGCGAAGCCGGCGCCGATGATGATCGCCGAGAGCGGGGCGGCGGAGCCGGCGGCGCGAGCGGTATCAGGCGACAACATGGCGGGTCTCCTCCGGCTGGACGGCATCGTGTGCGGCATGCACGGCAGGAGCGGTGTCGCGATCCGTCGCAATCCTGACGGTTTCGTCTCGCGGCTGTACCGACGTGCGGCACACGCCGCGGATCAGGTCGACGGCCTTCTCGGCGATCATGATCGTCGGCGCGTTGGTGTTGCCGCCGATGAGTGTCGGCATCACCGACGCATCGACGATGCGCAGCCCCTGGAGGCCGTGCACGCGCAGTTGCGGATCGACGACGGCGAGCGCGTCGTGCCCCATCCGGCACGTGCCGACCGGGTGATACACGGTGTCGGTGCGTCGCCGCAGCACGTCGCGGATTTCGTCGTCGGTGTCGACGTTCGCGGTGAACAGGTCGCGCGTGGTCCAGCCGGCGAGCGCCGGCGCTTCCATCAGCCGTCGTGTGAGGCGGAAGCCCGCGACCATGTCGTCGAGGTCGCGCGGGTCGTCGAAGAACGCGGGATCGATGCGCGGCGCCGCGAGCGGATCGGCGCTGTTCAGCGTGACCGAGCCGCGGCTGCGCGGGCGCAGCAGGCACACGTGGCACGACAGCCCGTGGCCGGCGTGCAGCTTGCGCGCGTGATCGTCGACGAGCGCGACGACGAAGTGCAGCTGGATGTCCGGCGCGTCGAGCTCGGCGCGCGTCTTCAGGAAGCCGCCGCCTTCCGCGAAATTCGACGTCAGCATCCCGCGCCGTTCGCGGCGAAAACGTGCCAGCTCGCGCAACATGCGCAGGCCGCCGCCCACGGACACGCCCATCGTGTCGACGCTGCGCGTGCGGTAGCCGAAGATGAAATCCGGATGATCCTGCAGGTTGCGGCCGACGCCGGGCAGATCGGCGTGCACGGCGATGCCCTGTTGCTGGAGCGCGCGGCCCGGGCCGACACCCGACAGCATCAGCAACTGCGGTGTTTGCAAGGCGCCGGCCGCGAGCACGACTTCACGCCGCGCGCGCAGCGTGCGGACCTCGCCGCGCTGCCGCACCTCGACGCCGATCGCGCGCGTGCCGTCGAACAGGATGCGCAGCACCTGCGCGTGCGTCTCGACCGTCAGGTTGTCGCGGCGGCCGACGTGCGGCAGCAGGTACGCGCGCGCCGCGCTCCACCGTTCGCCGTGCTTCTGCGTGACCTGGTAGATGCCGATGCCTTCCTGCTGCGCGCCGTTGAAATCGTCGGTGAGCGGCAGGCCGGCCTGCTGCGCGGCCTCGAGGTAGCGCGCATGGAACGGGTTGCCGGTGCGCAGGTCGCTCACCCACAGCGGGCCGTCGCGGCCGTGCCACGCATCGTCGAAGCGCTCGTTGTGCTCGCTCAGGCGGAAGTACGGCAGGACGTCGTCGTAGCCCCAGCCTTCGTTGCCGAGCGCGGCCCAGCCGTCGTAGTCGACGCGATGGCCGCGGATATAGACCATCGCGTTGATGGCCGACGAACCGCCCAGCACCTTGCCGCGCGGCTGGTAGCCGATGCGCCCGCCGAGGCCCGGCTGCGGCACCGTGTCGAAGGCCCAGTTGTTGATGCGGGTCGGCATCATCGCGACCGCGCCGGTCGGCACGTTGACGAGCGTGCCGTCGCCGCGGCCGCCGGCCTCGAGCACGCAGACGGTCACGGCCGGGTCCTCGGTCAGCCGCCCGGCGACGACGCTGCCGCCCGAACCGCCGCCCACGACGATGTAGTCGAAAGTCTTGCTCATGGATTCGTTCTCCGATGGTCGAAGGATCAAGCGGGGCGCGGCAGCGTGCACGGGCGGCCGGTGTGTGCCAGGCGGGGCGCGAGTGGCGGCGCGGGGGCGCGGGCGAACGTGGTGAATTCGGCGCGCCGGCATGTGAAGCAGGCTGCGGGATCGGTCGGGCGACTCGGTCGCATGGTGTCTCCTCCGGAGGGCGATGGCGTCGTTCGGGCGACGACTGGATGACGCCGATGGTGCTGGCCGCATGGGAAAACACCAATGCTGCTTCGGGACAATTGTTTTAGTATTTGGGCCAAATCGGCGCTTCGAGGGTTTCTCCGCATGAGCTTCTGGGATTTCACCCGGAGTCCGGCCAGTGCCCGGCTGCTGGTCGATTTCGGCGACGAGCGCGGCGTGCCGCACACGACGCTGCTGGCCGGCACCGGGCTCGCGGACGCGCAGCTCGACGATCCGAAGGTCGAGGTGACGGCCGCGCAGGAATTGCGGCTGACCGGCAACCTGCTGCGCGCGCTCGGGCGCGCGCCGGGCCTCGGGTTCGAGGTCGGCCAGCGTTATCACTTCTCCGCGTACGGGGTGTGGGGCTACGGGCTGATCGCCAGCGCGACCGCACGCGACGCGCTCGCGCTGGCGCTGCGCTTCCTGCCGCTTACCTATGCGTTCACGGTGATCACCTACCGAGAGGAAGACGGCACGTGCGAGCTCGGTTTCGGCGCGCCGGAACTCGATGGCCCGCTGAGCCGGTTCCTCGTCGAGCGCGACATGGCGGCCGCGGCCGTGCTGCTGCAGGAAATCGGCGACGACACATTCGCGTTGTCGCGCTTCACGGTGCAGGCGGCGCGCACGCCCGCCATGGCGGTGCCGCGCATCGCCGGCGTCGAGCCTGCCTTTTCGGCGCGCGCGAACAGCCTCGCTTTCGACCGCGTGTTTCTCGACCGGCTGCTGCCGCACGCGAATCCGCTGACGGTGTCGATGTGCGAACAGATGTGCGGCCAGTTGCTCGAAGCACGGCGTGCGCGCGTGGGCACGTCGGAGATGGTGCGCCAGTACCTGAGCGCGACGCCCGGCCCCGCGCCGTTCTCGCTCGAGGACATGGCGCGGCTGATGAACACGAGCCCGCGCACGCTCAAGCGCCGGTTGCAGGAGGAGGGCACGACGTTCCGGGCGCTGCTCGCGCAGGCGCGCGGCGCGATGGCCGAGACGTTGCTCGGCGACGCGCGCCTGTCGCTCGCCGAAGTGGCGGAGCGGCTCGGCTTCAGCGACCTGTCGAGCTTCTCGCAGGCGTTCAAGCGCTGGTACGGCGTGCCGCCGGGCGCATATCGCAGCGCGGCGCAACGAGGCAGCGGCCGTTCCTGAATCACGGTACGATCGCTGGCATTCCTGCCGACAGTCCAATCACGAGAGAACCCGCATGATCACGCTTCGCCCGATGACCGACGACGATTTTCCGCGCTTCTGGCCGACCTATCGCGCCATCGTCGCTGCTCAGGAAACCTACGCATTCGATCCTGCGCCCACACAGGAAGCGGCGCGCGCATTGTGGCTCGATGCGCCGCTCTGCACGTGGATCGCCGAAGAGGACGGCGTGGTCCTGGGCTCGTACTACCTGAAGGCGAACGCAGGCGGCCCCGGCAATCACGTGAGCAACTGCGGCTACATGGTGAGCGAGGCCGCGCGCGGCCGTGGCGTCGCGCGCGTGATGTGCGAGCACTCGCAGCAGGTCGCGCGCGAGCGCGGCTTCCTCGCGATGCAGTTCAACTCGGTGGTGTCGACGAACGAGGTGGCGGTCGCGCTATGGCAGAAGCTGGGATTTGAAATCGTCGGGCGCCTGCCGCGTGCGTATCGTCACGCGCGGCTCGGCTTCGTCGACAGCATCGTGATGTACAAGTGGCTCGGCGACCCGCAGGCCGCCGAAGCCTGAGTGCGCAGCCGTTTCGTCAGACGGCGAACGCGCCGTCGAACACGATCCGCTCGTCGAGCGCGAGCGTGCCGCGCGCGAAGATCAGGTCGAGATGGTGGCTGCCGTTTTCGCCGCCGCCGAGCCCGAGGTGCAGGCCCGGATGGCGTTCCTCGAACCCCGCGTTGCGGCCGTACAACCCGCGAATCCCGAGGTTCGTGCCGATGCCGAATTCCTCGATCCGCCGGTGATTCGGATGCCGGTCGAGATAAGTCGAGAAGTCGCGCCGGAAGCCTTCGTTGCCGGTGTCGAACCCGACGATCGTACTGTTTTCGACCCGCAGCGTGGCGAGCTGCTCGGCCACCTTGTACTTGATCGCGAACGGCACGGTGCCGAGAAACGTGCCGCTGAAGACGACCGAGCCGTTGAGGTCGGTGACGTGCGTCGCGATCTCGCCGGGCACGACGTCGAGGTTGCCCATTCCGTCCACGCTCGTCCATTTCTGGTCCGGCGCGAGCGAGCCCGTCAGCGTGTTGCCGGCTTCGTCGATGAAGCGGATCTGCGAGGCGTGCGCGGCTGCGTCGATCAGCCGGCCGTTGCGCGCCGCGATGTCGTCGAGCGATTCGGCGAACGCCTCGTCGAGATGCGGTCCGTAATCCTTGAACAGCACCGACTTGCTCCAGTGCTCGACGATCGCAGGGCGGATCGCGGCGAGGAACGGCGGCCCGCTCGGCGACGGCGCGGGCAGGCACGACGAGTCGTACAGCAGCACGAACAGATCGGCACGATCGAGCGCGGCGGCAATGTCGGCGGGTGGGGTGCTTTCGAGGCAGAGTGTGGTCGCGTCGAGCGAATCGGGCAGGGCGGAAAACGCGCGCAACGCGATGTCGCGGTTGCGGGTGTCATGGCCGACCAGCAGTTTTCCCGACTCGCCGCGCGCCAGCTTGTCGCGCAGCGCGGGGTGGAAGCCCAGTGCGCGGTGCAGGTTCAGCATGCGTGTCTCCGGAGGCGGCGGAAGGGCCGCAGCCCTTCCGCGAGAACGGGTGGCCCGCTCAGACCGGCCAGAGCGCGGTGCCGAACGGCACCACGGCGTCCTCGACCATCATGTCGACGGCCTCGGGGTGTGTGTCTTCCTGCATCCAGTCAAGCAATTCGATCTGCTGGGTGTCCTGCATGTCAATTCTCCTGTGGTGAACATGAGTGATTCAACATGAAAGCGCGGCTAAAAAGTTGCCACTCCTCATCACGCTTTTTGTGAATGCGCGGCGAGTGGCGTTGATATTAGTCTGACGAATTTGCGAATGCAATGCGTTGCAAGGTTTTTAGCCAAGACGTGCTAAACACGGGGATTTGCGGATCGCGTGCCGTAATACACGGATAAAGCGAATGATGGATTCGATGTCATTTTTTCAATGATATGAATCTCGAGCGAGGCATTGCATCCGGCGATTTTTCATCGGAAATTCAATCGCCGCGATCATCGTGATCGATGGCGTTCGCCGCGACCGTGCATGCGCGCGAACGTGTCGCCGGTCATCGGCGGCGCGCCGGCGGCCCGATGCCCGAGTCAACCGAGCAGCGCCTTGCCGAGCGGCTTGGCCGGCTCGGACCGCAGCACCAGCGACGTCGTGACCGCGCCGAAGCGGGCAATCGCATCGATGATGGTTTCCAGTTGTCCCGGTGTCGGCACCAGGACCTTCAGCATGAAGCAATCCTCGCCGGTCATCCGGTGGACCTCGATGACGTGCGGCATTTCCGCGAACGCGCGCAGCGCAGGCTTGATGTGTTCGTGCGTCGTCTTCAACCGGATGATGGCCATCATCCCCAACCCCAGCGCGGCCGGGTCGATCCGCGCGCCGTAGCCCGCGATGATGCCGCGCTCCTCGAGGCGCTTGACGCGCTCCGACGTGGCCGGCTGCGACAGGCCGATACGGCGCCCCACTTCGGACAGCGGCATCCGCGCATTTTCCTGCAGCGCCTCGAGGATCGAAAGATCCAGGCGATCGAGCTCTCCGTTCGACATGTCCGCTTTCCCGCTCCGTTAATTCATCGGCATATTGTCTCAATATCCGATGATTTGCCATTCCCGGCCGGTTTCCGGCAAGCCAGACTGCGAGCTCGCTTATTCATGGAGACGGAGATGGACCAGACGATCGTGATCGTGCCGGGGATCGGCAACTCGGGACCGGATCATTGGCAGAGCCACTGGGAGGCTGCGCTGCCGGGCGCCGTGCGCATGGCGCCGGCGTCATGGGATGCGCCCGACCTGCGCGACTGGATGGCGGCGCTCGATGAAGCCGTTGCGCAAGCCGCGACGCCGCCGGTGTTGATCTGTCATTCGCTGGGTTGCCTGCTGTTCGCGCACTGGCGTGCGGCGTCGACGCGCGTCGTGCGCGGTGCGTGGCTCGTGGCGGTGCCCGATCCGGGCGGCCCGCGTTTTCCGGTTGCGGCCGGTGCGTTCGCGGATGTGCCGGGCGGCGATTTCGGTGACGCGCCGGTGCTGGCGATCGCCAGTTCGGAGGATGGGTACGACCCGTCCGGGCGCGGCATTGCGTGGGCAAGCGAGCGTGGCGCGACACCGCTGGTGCTCGGCCCGCGCGGCCATCTGAATGCGGAGGCGGGATTGGCGGAATGGCCCGAGGGGCGCGCTTTGTTCACCGCCTTCATGGCCGGATTGCGGCGGTAGCGCGGGCAAATGGCCGACCTGCTCACGCGACGGACTGCGGCGGGCGAGGCATGGACGATCCGGCTGCTGCGGCCGGGTTTCTGGTGGCCACGCATGCCGGCCCGCGACGGCTCGAGTATGATCGTCCGACAAAATCGGAAGCCTCGACAGTCGGGATCGCCGCGTGCGGAACATCGGTGCCGCCGTCACGACGCGTCACGGCTTCGAACGACACAGGAGACACGCGATGCGCGCAGCGCCGCAACCGGAACATGCCGGCCCGTCGCGGCCGGGCACCGGCGCGACCAGCACCTACCCGGACCGTGACCCCGATCGCATCGCCGCGTGGCGGCTCGCGATCTGCCTGTCGCTCGGCAGCGCGATCGCGCTCGGCCTCGCGCGTTTTTCGTATGCGCTGCTGCTGCCGCCGATGAAGGCCGATCTCGGCTGGACGTTCGCGCAGGCCGGCGCGCTGAACACCGCGAACGCGGCCGGCTACCTGGTCGGTGCCCTCGCGTTTCCGTTGCTGTCGCGGCGCTGGCGAGCCGGCTCGCTGCTCGCGGCCGGGTGCGTGCTGACCGCGTTGCTGATGGCCGCGTGCGGGCTCACGTCCGGCATGCACGCGCTGCTCGTGCAGCGGCTCGCGACCGGCGTCGGCAGCGCGCTGATCTTCATCAGCGGCGGCGTGCTGGCCGCGCGGCTCGCGTCGGCATCGCCGCGCGATGCGGGTTTGCTGCTCGGCCTCTACTACGGCGGCACCGGATGGGGCATCGTCGCCGCGTCGCTGCTCGTGCCGGCGACGCTCTCACGCAGTGTGCATGGCTGGCAGCCCGCGTGGTTCGCGCTCGCACTCGCGTGCGTGCTGTTCTCGGCGGTGGCCGGGTCGGCCGCACGCCGCATCGAGCGCGTGCATGCGGCTCCGAACGCCCCGCGGGACGGTGCGGTGCCCGCCGCGACCGCGAGCCCCGCGCGCTTCGCACTCGCGCTGGCCGGTTACGGCCTGTTCGGCGTCGGCTATATCGGCTACATGACCTTCATCGTCGCGCTGCTGCGCGGCGCGGGAATGAGCGGCACGGTGGTCGCCGCGTTCTACGTGATGCTCGGCGTCGCGACCGTCGTGTCGGCGCGGCTATGGTCGGGGCTGCTCGACCGGATGCGCGGCGGCCAGGCGCTCGCCGTGCTCAACGCGCTGCTCGGCATCGCGACGCTGATGCCGGCGATGTTCGTGCATCCGGTGGCGGCGTTCGCGTCGGGCGTGCTGTTCGGCGCGACGTTCCTGTCGGCCGTCGCGTCGACGACGGCTTTCGTGCGCCACAACCTGCCGCCCGACGGCTGGGCGAAGGGGATCAGCGCGTTCACGACGGTCTTCGCATTCGGGCAGATCGCCGGGCCGGTTGCGATCGGCTGGGTGTCGGACAGTGCAGGGCTCGCGCGCGGGCTCGTGTATTCGGCGCTGACGCTGTTCGCCGGCGCCGCGCTCGCGGCCGGGCAGCGCGCGTTGCGTGCCGCCGCGTAATCACGCGCGAGAGGCGGCAATCACCGCACGCACGCCGTGCGCGACACGCGATGAAACGCACGGCTGAAGTAGATCAGGCTGTCGCCGTCGTCGCGCACGCGGATCGACGTCGCCTCGATGAACATCACCGAATGCGAGCCGACTTCCTTCATGTCGGCGATCGTGCCCTGCAGGCTCGCGAGCGCGTCGCGCAGCACGGGCACGTCCTGGTCGCCGCGATCCCACACGGGCAGGTCGAAGCGCCGCTCCATCGGCAGGTCGGTAAGCCCCGCGAAATGCCGTGCGAGCTGCTCGTGTTCGGCCGGCAGCACGTTGATGCAGACGTGGCGATTGCGTTCGAACGTCGCACGCATCGCGCTGGAGCGGTTCAGGCACACGAGCAGCGTCGGCGGCGTGTCGGTGACGGAGCACACGGCGCTCGCGGTGATGCCGCAGCGGCCGTGCGGCCCGGCGGTGGTGATCACGTTGACGGCCGCGCCGAGGTGGGCCATCGCTTGCCGGAAGGCCTTCTGTGCGTCGGTCGGCTCGACGCGTGCCGGTCGCTGGATATCGGTCGTGGAAGACATGGGCGCTCCTGGTTGGACGAACGCGGTGATCGCGTGGCGCTGCCGGTGCAGCGCCGGATCGCCGACGATGGTCCAAGCGTACGACGCGAAAATGCCGGCGACCATTCGCACGATTGACGATGGAGATGGCGTTCTCGCCAACGCGTCTAAAGGTTCTACCTAGATGCGCGCCGTGCCGCGCGAAAATATGGGAGATTGCACGTTCATGCGGCACGTGAAGGGGTTTTCAGCGGGTTTTCGGCTCGTTATGATGTGCCGCACACCCCAGCGAACGACGCGTGCGACGAGCCGGAACCGGCCCCGTATGCGGCGCGTGCGATACCGATACCGATATTCAGTGAGACACCCGCGATGACGTCACCCGCACCGATCGTATACATCGTCGACGACGACAACGGCATGCGGACGTCGCTCGCGTGGCTGCTCGAATCGGTCGGCATCGCGTCCGAAGGGTTCGCGAACGCCATCGATTTCCTCGCGCGCTTCGACGTGAACCTGCCCGCGTGCCTGGTGCTCGACGTGCGGATGCCGGAGAAGAGCGGCTTCGACGTGCAGGCGGAACTGAACGCGCGTGGCGCGACGCTGCCGGTGATCTTCGTCAGCGGGCACGGCGATATCCCGATGTCCGTGCGCGCGCTGCAGAACGGCGCGATCGATTTCGTCGAGAAGCCGTACAACTCGCAGCAGATGCTCGAGCGCGTGCAACGCGCGCTGCGGCTCGCGCAGCAGCGGCATGCGGTGAGCCAGCGTCACCGCGAGCTGCGCCAGCGGCTCGATGCGCTGACCGCGCGCGAGAAGGAAGTGTTGCGCGGCGTGGTGGACGGCAAGGGCAGCAAGCAGATCGCGTCGGATCTGTCGATCAGCGTGAAGACCGTCGACGTGCATCGCGCGAGCATCAAGGAGAAGCTCGGCGCGACGTCGATCGCCGCGCTCGTGCGCGACGTGATGGTCGTGTGGGGCGACGACGGGGAAGCGTCGCGATAGGGCCTCGCCGGGGCTTCGGCGAGGCACCGCACGCAATGCACGGCGCTCAGCGGTCAGCGCATGTACAACCCGCCGTTGATGTCCCAGCACGCGCCGTTCGCGAAATGCGCGTCGCCCGACGCGAGCAGCACGGCCGCGTCCGCAACGAAGCCGGCCGAGCCGAGCTTGCCGCCCGGCAGGCTCGCGAGCACCTGACGCAGCTTCTCCGGCGCGACGCTTTCATACACGATCGGCAGATCGAGCGGGCCCGGCGAGATCGCGTTGACGGTCACGCCCTGCGCGGCGAGATCGCGCGCGAACACCTTGGTCAGCGTCAGCGTGCCGCCCTTGGCGGCCGCGTAGTGCGCGCCCGTCGCCGAGCCGCCGTTCTGCCCGGCGAGCGATGCGATGTTGACGATGCGGCCCGCGCCGCGCGTCGCGAAATACTGGCCGAACACCTGGCAGCCGAACAGCACGCTGCGCAGGTTCACGTCGATCACCTGGTCGAACTGCTCGGCCGTGATCTCCATCGCGGGGACGACCTTCGATGCGCCCGCGTTGTTCACGAGCACGTCGATCGTGCCCCAGCGCGCGACGAGCGCGTCGCGCGCGGCTTCGAAATCGCGTTTCGACGTGACGTCGAGCGGCAGCGCGATCGCGCGTTCGCCGCTCGGGTCGAGTTCGCGCGCATGCGCGTGGATGGCGTCGGCGGCGATATCGGCCAGCGCGACGCGGTAACCGGCCGCATGAAAACGTTCGGCGATGACGGCGCCGAGCCCGCGCGCGGCGCCGGTGACGAGGACGACTCGGTCTGACATGGTGTGTGCTTCCGTGGTTCGCGAGTGCGCATCCGTCGATGTCGCGCCCGCATCATGGTTCATGAGGCGAGTGCCGTCTCGAAGTGTGCCGCAATCGCGCAGACGTGTTCGTCCGCCCCCTTGCGGCCGATGATTTGCAGGCCGGCCTTCAGCGGCGAACCGGCCAGCGGCAGCGGCAGGCTGAGTGCCGGATGGCCGCTCAGGTTGAACGGCCGGATCAGCGACGACATCGCGATCACCGATACGCCATCGCGCGCCTGCTGCAGCGTGATCGGCAGCGCGGGCAGCGTCGGCAGCACGAGCACGTCCGCATGCTCGAGCGCGGCGTCGACCTGTGCGGTGAAGCGTGCGCGCACGGCTTCGGCTTCTTTCAATGCCGCAGGCGCGGTCGTTGCGGCCGCACGCAATCGTGCATCGAGGTCGGCGCCGAGCTTGCCGGTTTCGACGAGATGGCCGAATGCGCGCGACGTTTCCGCGTTGATCACGGTGAGCCCTGCGACGAATGAAGCCGGCATTTCGTCGAGCACGACCGCGTGCGCGTGCAGGCCCGACGCGCGTACGGCCGCGTCGAGCGCGGTGGCGATGGCCGGGTCGGCATCGACCGTGACGTGCGCCACCGTACGGCCTGCCGCCGAGGCCGAAGCTTGTGCACGATCGAAGCCCGGCGCGATCGCGGCCATTACCGCAACCAGCGTGCGGATATCGCGTGCGAACGGCCCGACGCAATCGAGCGTCGTTTCGACGGGTGCGACGCCGCGCCGCGACACGCGGCCGAACGTCGGCTTCAGTCCGGCCACGCCGCAGCAGGCAGCCGGCCCGCGGATCGAGCCGCCCGTGTCGGTGCCGAGCGCCGCATCGACCATGCCGAGTCCGACGAGCGAAGCGGAGCCGCTCGACGAGCCGCCCGGAATGCGCGTCGCGTCCTGCGGATTGACCGGCGTGCCCGTGTAGTCGTTGATGCCGGTCATGCCGAACGCAAGCTCGTGCATGTTCGCCTTGCCGGCGATCTGCCAGCCCGCATCGAGCAGCAGGCGGACGACGTCCGCGTGCTGCATGGCCGGCGGTGCATCGGCGAGCGCACGGCTCGCCGCGCGGGTCGGATAGCCTGCGATGTCGATCGTGTCCTTGATCGCGATCGTGGGGCCGGGGCCGCCGAGCGTGAAGGTGTCGATGAAGCCTGTCATGGTCGGTATCGTGAGCAAGCGTTGAAAAGCATCAGGACCGTGGCGCGGCGGCGAGCGGCCAGGGGCCGTCGAGCACGCGTTCGGTGCGGAAATGGCGGATCAGCCACGCAGAGCCGTCGCCGGCCAGCGCGAAATCGACGGTCAGCCGCGCGGCGATCAGTTCGGCCGAGCCGTCCGCGTAGCGCGACGCCTGCAGCATGATCCAGCGGCCGCGCGCGCTCGCGTTGCCGGCGCCGATCTCGATCGACTCGGAGGTCAGGAAGTGCAGGTTCGCCGCGAAATGCGGATCGGGCGGCAGGTAGCGGCCCAGCATCGCGACGATCGCGGCCGTGCCTTCGAGGCGGCCGAACTTGCGCGCGTACTGCGGGCCGATGCCTTCCCACACGGCATCGGCCGTGAACAGCTCGGCGAGCGACGGACCGTCGCCAGCATCCTCCGGCACGTCGCACAGCGCCATGTAGCGCGTGATCGTCGCGCGCACCGCGCGCTCGGCGTCGAGCGCCGCCAGGCGCTGCGCGAGCGTATCGATCAGGCCGGGAGACGGGCCGGTCATCGCGCGCCTCACGCCGCCGACTTCGCGGCCGGCGGCACCGTCAGCGCACGGCCGACGCGCGCTTCGATCTTGCCGTAGCGCCACAGGTTGTATTCGCCGACCGGCGTCGTGCGATACAGGTTGCACACGGCGACCGTCGTGTCGAAGTCGGCGACGTCGGCCATGATGTAGAAGGTCCACGGCGCGCCGTCGGCCTGGCCGACCACGAGGCGGTCGTCATCCATCACGCCGAGCACGCGCACGCCGGGCATCGCTTCGACGGCGGCGAGCATCGCGCCGTACGCCTGCCACACTTCGCCGATCTTCTCGCGCGGCAGGTCGAAGAAGTTTTGCGACACGCCGCAGCAGAACAGGACGCGCAGCGGCAGCGGATTCGAATCGGACATCTGAGGTTCTCCAGGAGAAACGGTTGAAGGTACGAGCCGGCCGGCGAAGGTGCTTCGGCATCGGCGTCATGCGTGTTCAAAAAGGCTTCGGGAAAACGCGGGTTACAGGTAGCCGGGGAACGGCGTGACGCCGGTAAACACCGCGCCGGCGCCGTCGAAGTTGCCTTCGCCGAGAAACGCGTGCTGCGTGACGACCATCGCATCGCGCAGCAGCCGCTGCAGCGGGTGCGTGCGATAGATCGCCGCCGTGCCGCCGAGGCGGTACGCGCGTTCGACGACGCTCGCGCCTTCGCGTGCGATCTGCGTGGCCGCGAGCCGCAGCAGGCTGACCTGGTCGGGCGTCACCGGGTTGCCGGCGAGGATCGATTGCCACACGCCGTCGGTTGCGTCGTAGAAGAACGCGCGCGCCGAGCGCAGTTGCGCTTCGGCCTTCGCGAGTTCGATGCGGTAGTACGCGCGATCGGCGAGGCGCGGTGCACCCGTCGTCGTCTGCCGGCCGCCCGACATCCGGTTCACGACGTCGAGCGCCGCGCGTGCGAGGCCGAGGTTCACGACGGCCAGCACCTGCGCCGCATACGCGACGGTCGGATAGCGGTACAGCGGCTCGTCGACGGTCGGCTCGCCGCCGCGCACGAAGGTCCACGCTTCGGGCACGAAGCGGTCGTCCACGCGCAGGTCATGGCTGCCGGTGCCCTGCATGCCGACCACGCTCCAGTTCTCGACGATCTCGACTTCGGCTGCGCGGAACACGGCCGTGCGCGGCTTGTTCGGCGCGGCGTCCTGCGCACCCGGCACGGCGATGCCGACGCCGAGCCAGTCGGCCCCCTTGCAGCCGCTCGCGAATTTCCACGTGCCGTTCACGCGCCAGCCGCCCGCTGCGGGCTGGGCCGGCTGCACCGGGAACAGGCCGCCCGCGAACACCTGGTCGGGGCCGCTCGCGTACAGTTCGGCCTGGGTGTCGAGCGGCAGCGCGGCGAGATACACGTTCGCGGAGCCGAAGCTCGCGACCCACGCGGCCGAGCCGTCGGCGGTCGCGATCCGTTCGATCATGTCGAGGAACGCGGTCGGCGCGAGCGCATCGCCGCCGAAGCGGCGCGGCGTGCCCGCGCGATAGATGCCGGCCTCCTTGAACAAGGCGATCACGTCGCGCGGCACGTGCGACAGGCGGTCGAATTCTTCGCGGCGCGCGGCAACCGTCTCGATCACGGCGTCGAGCGGCGACAGCCGGGCGGCCGGTTCGCCGGCCGCGTGGGGAGCGCTCGGTGCGGTGTCGAGGGCGAGGGCGGCGTGGGGCATGGCTGTCTCCTGGGGCGGACTGGGGTTCGAATGCGGGGTGGTCACGACGATGCAACCAGTCTAGAAACGCCGAAAACGCGCAGCAATTGGTGCGTTGGGCCGTGCGACTGGTGACGTTCCGTGCCGCACTAAAGAAATCTTCAGATGCGGGCGGCGCGCGCCGGTGCTATGTTGGGTTTCCGGCTGCGCGATGCCGCGCGGCCTCATCCGAAGCCGATCATGAGTTTTCCCGACGAAGACGATTTCCACCGGCTGCTCGACGCGCTGACGACCTGTGTGCTGCTGCATGACGCGCACACCAAGGCGATCGTGTGGGCGAACCGTGCCGCGTGCATCGCGCTCGGCTTTTCGGTCGAGGAACTGCTGCCGCTGAAGGCGCCGGACATGACGCGCCCCGAACCGAAATACCAGCGCGAGATCGCCGTGAGCGCGTGGGACCGCGCGCTCGTCGACGGGCCGCAGGTGTACGAGTGGTGCTACCGGTCGCGCACGGGCGTCGACATGCTGTCCGAGGCGACCGCCACCTACGTGCCGCTGCGCGGGCGCGACGTCGTGATGGTGCAGTTCCGCGACATCAGCGCGGAAGAGGCGGTGCGCCAGCAACTGCGCCGCTACGAGGCGCGGCTGCGCGAATTCATGCAGGACCTCGACGAAGGCATCGCGGTCGTCACGCCGCACGGCGGCGTGCAGTTCATCAGCGAATCGGGCCGCCGCGTGCTCGGCCTCGCACCCGACGAAGCGCTCGGCGAGGTGCTCGACTACTGCTCCGAGGCCGACCGCGACCGGCTCGTCGCACAACTGCGCGATGCGCCGTCCGCGTATCCGTCCGCGCCGCAGCGCTACCGGATCGTGCGGCGCGACGGCTCGCCGTGCTGGCTGCGCATCCTGTGCAGGCAGGTCGAGATCGAGGACGATCTCGACGGGCTGCTCGTGCAGTTCCGCGACGTGAGCGACGAAGTCGCGATCGAGGAGGCGCGCCGAGCGGAAGCGCGCATGCTCGAACACGCGGGCCGTTACAACGCGATGGGCGAGATGGCGAGCGTGATCGCGCACGAGCTGAGCCAGCCGCTCGCGGCCGTGCGCAATTTCATCGAGGGCGCAGTGCAGCGGCTGAACGGGCGCGGCGCGATCGACGACGCGATCTGGGGGCTGCGCAGCGCGGACCGGCAGGCCGAGCATGCGGCGCTGATCATCAAGAGCGTGCGCGAGTTCATCGTGAAGCGCGAGCCGGTCGTCGCGCTCGCCGACCTGCGCGACATCCTCGCGGACGTCGCGTATTTCATCGAACTGCGCGCGAAGGAGGCCGACGTGACGGTCACGATCGTGCAGGCCGGCGAGCCGCTGCCGATCCACTGCGAGCGTGTGCTGATCGGGCAGGTGATCCTGAATCTCGCGTTCAATGCGATCGAGGCGTTCGCCGGTTGCGAGCGTGTGCCGCGCACGCTGACGCTCGGCACCGCGAACGTCGGCGGAGATGCCGAACTGCGCGCGATCGACAACGGCCCGGGTATCGCGGCCGATGCGCACGACCGGCTGTTCGACGGTTTCTCGTCGTCGAAGGCCGGCGGGAACGGAATCGGGCTGTCGCTGTGCAAGAGCATCGTCACGCGTCACGGCGGCCGGATCGCTGCGAGCCGGGCCGATGGCGGCGGGCTCGACTGCCGCGTGACGCTGCCGCTCGCCGGGATGAAGGCGAATGCAAGCGCATAGTCGCGGGGGCGTGCGCGATGCCGCCGCCACCCGGCGATCGTCGCGCATGAGCGGGCAGGCCCGCACGCCGCGCATGGTCAGCGCCCCAGCGCCCGCGCGGTCTGGCCGCCGATGCCGAAGTCGGTGTTCGGAATGTCCTTGATCATCACGCGGGTGGCTTGCAGCGGTGCGTCGAGCACGCTGGCGCTCGTCTCCGACAGCGCGGCGATCAGCGCGCGTTTCTGTTCATCGGTGCGGCCGGCGATCAGGATCGCGACGATCACCGGCAGCGACGGCGGCGCGCCGTCCGCGGCGCTGCGCCCGCCCAGGCCGATGTGCGTCGCGGGCAATTCGGTCAGCAGCACGCGCACCGATTCGATTGGCGCACCGATCGAATCGACGGTCGCGCCGGTCAGCCGTGCAATCAGTTCGGCCTTGCGGGCGTCGTCATGGCCGGCCGGCAGGAAAACTTCGAGTGTGGGCATGGTCGTCGGGAAAGGTGAAGGTGACCGACTCACCGTTGCGTTGGCGGCGGTGAACCGTTCGGTGCTTGCAGGTGAAGGTGACCGGCTCACCGTTGCGTTGGCGGTGATGAACCGGTGGTCGCTTGCAGGTGAAGGTGACCGGCTCACCGTCGCGCTGGCGATGGTGAACCGGTGGCCATTTACAGCAGGAAGCCGATCGCGCTGAGCGCTTCGGTCGAATCGATCAGGCGCACGACCTTCTCGGTGATCCGCATCTCGCCTTCGGCGTCGACGTGCAGCTTGTGCGTGACATCGGCCGCGAACAGTGTCGCGACGCCGCGCTTGTATGCGACGACGACCTGCGCCGATTTCAGCTCGACGGTGCCGGCGCTGCCGCTTTCCAGCGTGAAGCGCGACACGGTGCGCACGGTGCGCGCCGCGTCGGCCGCCGACGCCGAATACCCGGACACCATCCGCTGCACGCGCTTCTCGCGCATGTCCTGGTCGTCGAACACGTAGTTCAGCGTCGCGGCGAAGTCGGTCGTGTCGGGATCGATCGGCACCACGTAATGGCCGGCGGGATCCCACAGGTCGAGCCACGCGCGATAGTCGCGGCGGTCGAGCATCTCGGCTTCGCGCCACACGAATTCGACCGCGCGGGCGAAGGTCTGCTCGGAAAAGAGGGCGTTGCGGTCGTCCATTATTGTTGCTCCATCATCTTGCGCCATTGCTGGTAGGCCTCGCGCATGCCGGTCTCGTCGGTCGCATGGGCGGTCTTTTCGCCGTTCGCGGCGGTCGTCTCGCGGTTCAGCCCGCGATTCACGAGGATCGGCACGTCGGGGCCTGCGTGCGCGCCGCGCTGTACGCGCTCCCATGCTTCCGCGTCGTCGGGGCTGCCGAAACCGAACGGGCCCTGGAAGTGCTCGTGAATGCGCAGCCGCTCGCGGTTCGCTTCGTCGGGGCCGCCGTCCATCGCGAGCGCAACATGGCGGATCTCGGTTTCGTTCGCGGAGATCGGCCGCAGCACGCGGAAGAACGCCATCGACAGCGCGAGATTCGGGAACAGGTTCAGGTTGAAGCCGACGCCCATCAGCGAGCGCACGATGCGGCGCACTTGTTCCGGCGAGTGGCGCTCGGCGAGCTTCGCCGCGAGCGGTGCGAAGCGCTCGGGCAGCGGCGCACCGTCGTCTTCGTCGAGGTCGATCAGTTCCGGCATCAGCACCGCGAGGCTGTGGCCGTTGCCGAGCCCTCGGCAGAATGCGTCCTCGCTCGTCATGAAGCTCGTGATCGCGGCGGCCGTCTCGTCGTCGATCGACTTCATCCATGACTTGTGCACGACCGGGAAGTGATAGAGGTCGGTCGTGTTCTCGAGCTGGATCTTCCAGTTGCCCTTGAACTTGAACTTGTGCTCGCCGTTCGCCTTGATCGGGTAGCCGGCGCCCTGTTTCATGAACAGGTCGATCCACGGCTTCGCACCGCCGAGGAAATCCTCGAGCGGTTCGATGTCGTCGTTGAAGCTCGCGAAGATCAGCCCCTGGTACACGCCGACGCGCAGCTTCACGAGCGGCAGGTCGCCTTTCTCGCATACGCCTTCGTAGCCGTCGCCGTACGGCAGCGCGCGCAGCGTGCCGTCGAGTGCGTACGACCAGCTGTGATACGGGCACGTGAAGCCCTTCGCATTGCCCTTGTGCGATTCGCACACGGTCGCGCCGCGATGGCGGCAGCGGTTCTGCAGCACGTTGATCTCGCCGGTCTTGTCGCGCACGACGATCACCGGCTGCCGGCCGATCGTCGTCGTGATGAAGTCGCCCGGGTTCGGCAGCTCGCTTTCGTGCGCGACCCAGATCCAGGTGCGGTAGAAGATGCGGTCGAGCTCGGCTTCGAACAGCGCGGGATCGTGGTACATCGCGGGCGCGATGCGGTCGGGTTGCGCGAGGCCGTGCAACGCGCTGGTGTCGATCGTCTGGTAGGAAATGTCGCTCATCGTCGTGTGGGGAAAGAGTCGCGAGGAAGTGCAAGGCCCGGCCGGGCGGACCTCGAGCAGATAGCGGGACCAGTTTCGCCGCCACGTTTTCATCCGTCAAATTGATCTAAAAAAGGCAATCAAATAAACAGGATGGATAATTAGACCGGCGACTCGCGGGGCGTCGTGCCCATGCATGTGATTCATGGGCGCCATTTTTGGCGGGAATTTGACCGGGCCCGGCTGCGCTCTTATCGTTGGTTTCACGCAGCGCAAGCATGCGATCCGGGACCTGCCGCCGGATGCTAGACGAGCAGGACAACTGAACTTATTCCAGGCTCCCCATGAACTCACCAGCGCCCCTGTCGGCGGTTACGTTGCCCGTCTCCCGCAGCACGAGTTCGGTCCGCCGCGCGGTCACCACGGCCGTGCTCGGGCAGGCACTCGAATGGTACGACTTCTTCCTGTACGGGACGGCCGCCGCTCTGCTGTTCGGCAAGCTGTTCTTCCCGGTCGGCAGCGATCCGCTGACCGGCACGATCGCGGCGTTCGGCGGCTTCACGGTCGGCTTCATCGCGCGGCCGATCGGCGGCCTGCTCTGCGGGCACATCGGCGATCGCTACGGCCGCAAGACCGTGATGATGCTGACCATGTTGACGATGGGCGCGGCGACGGTCGGGATGGGGCTGTTGCCGACCTATCGCGAGATCGGGATCGCCGCGCCGGTCGCGCTCGTGCTGCTGCGCGTGCTGCAGGGGCTGGCCGCGGGCGGCGAATGGAGCGGCAGCATCCTGCTGATCCACGAGAACGCGCCGGCCGACCGGCGCGGTGCGCTCGCCGCGTGGAGCCCGTGCGGCGCGGCGTTCGGCTTCGTGCTGTCGACCGCCGCGTTCCTGCTCGTGCAGCAGCTGCCGGCGGCCGACATCGAGCGCTGGGGCTGGCGCATCCCGTTCCTCGCGAGCATCGTGCTGGTCGGGTTCGGCCTGTGGATGCGCCGTTCGATCGGCGAAAGCGCGGCATTCGCCGAAGCGCGCTCGACGCAGAAGGCCAGCGCGACGCCGCTCGTCGACGTGTTGCGCGAATGCCCGCGCGCGGTGCTGACCGTGTTCGGCCTGCGTTTCGGCGAAGGCGCGGTGTCGTACCTGTTCTTCGCGTTCTCGCTGGCATACGGCAAGTTCATCGGCCTCGACGCATCGTGGCTGCTGAGCGGGCTCGTGATCTCGATGCTGCTGATGATTCCGGTGACGCTGCTCGCGGGCCACCTGACCGACCGGATCGGCCGCAAGCCCGTCTACCTGCTCGGCGCCGTCGCCGTCGTGCTGATCGCGTATCCGTACTTCACGCTGCTGCAGTCGGGCCGGTTCTCGCACGTGATCGTCGCGCTGATCCTGGCCAACAGCGTCGCGATCGGCATCCTCGAAGGCGCGCAGCCGGCTTTCATCAGCGAACTGCTGCCCGTGCACCTGCGCTTCTCGGGGCTCGGCATCGGCCGCGAGATCGCGTCGGTGCTCGGCGGCGGGCTGTCGCCGGTGATCGCGACCGCGCTGCTGGCGCACTACCGCAGCGCGACGCCGATCGTGATCTATCTCGTGATCCTCGGCGCGATCACGGTCGTCGCGACCTGCATCGCGCCGGAAACCTACCCGAAGGCGATGCGCGATGCGGCCCGTTCGCGCTGATCTTCGCACTGCCTTTCCTCCAGACCCTTCGCCCTTTCAGGACTTCACCATGCAAGCCCAATCCGCCATCCGCGCCGTCGTGCCCGACGCGCCCGTTCCACCGACGCCGGCCGACCGGTCGCTGTTGCCGCTCGATACGGTGATCGCCGAAGTCGAACGCAGGCGCGACGAGTTCGACCGGCTGTCGCACGTGCCGCGCGACGTGATCGCGATGATGAAGCGTGCGGGCATTTTCCGCGCCGGCACGCCGGCCCGCTTCGGCGGCGACGCGCTGCCGCCGCACGCGTTTCTCGCGATGCTCGAACGGATCGCGATCGCCGACGGGTCGGCCGCGTGGGTGGCGGCGTTCGGCTCGGCCAATACCTATCTCGCCGCGCTGCCGCTCGAGACGCAACGCACGATCTATGCGGACGGCCCCGACCAGGTGTTCGCGGGCGGCCTCTACCCGTTGCAGCCGGCGCAGCGCGTGCCGGGCGGCTACCGCGTGACGGGGCGCTGGCGGTTCGCGAGCGGCTGCAAGGGCGCGGACTGGATCGGCGTCGGCATCGGCGGTGCGCCGGCCGACGGCGGCGCGCCGGGCAAGCCGTTCACGGCCGTGTTTCGTGCCGGCGACGTCGAGATCGTCGAGAACTGGCGCGTGGTCGGCATGCAAGGGACCGGCAGTCACGACCTCGCGCTGAACGACCGGTTCGTCGACGAAGCGTGGACGTTCGTGCGCGGCGGCGAACCGACCGTCGACGAGCCGCTGTACCGCTATCCGGCGGTTGCGTACCAGGCGCAGGTGCATGCGGCCGTGAACGTCGGCATCGCGCGCGCCGCGCTCGACCTGCTCACCGCGATGTCGGGTGCGACGAAGACGACGACCGGCGCGCCGCGCCTCGCCGATCGGCCGTACTACCGCGAAGGCCTGGCGAAGGCCGAGGCCGACTGGCGCAGCGCGCGGGCGTTTTTCTACGAGACGGCGGAAGCGGCGTGGGCGTCGCTGGCCGCCGGCCGGCCGGTGTCGCCGCAGCAGGCCAACCTGCTGCGGCTGAGTGCGACGCATGCCGCGCAGGTGTGCGCGAAGGTCGTGATGCAGGCGTACCAGCTCGCGGGCACGGCGGCGATCTATCGCGAGAACCGCCTGCAGCAACTGGTGCGTGATTCGATCGTGGTCACGCAGCACGCGTTTCTCGGCGAGGCAACCTACGACGGGTCTGGCGCCGTGTTTGCCGGTATCGCACCCGTGACGCCGTATCCGTGACCGGCGGCCACGCCGATTCTTCGCAGCAGGAGCTTTCCATGAACGATGCAACGATCGACCACGACATCCGGCAGGATTTTCGCGAGGCGATGTCGCGCCTGCCGGCCGGCGTCAACGTCATTACGACCGACGGCGTGCACGGCCGCTGGGGCATTACGGCGAGCGCGGTCTGTTCCGTGACCGATACGCCGCCGACGATGCTGGTGTGCATCAACCGCGGCAGCCGCGCGCACGACATCATGTGCGGCAACGGGCAGGTCGCGATCAACCTGTTGCCGCATGCGTGCCAGGAGGTTGCGCGGACGTTCGCCGGCATGACGCCGGCACCGGGCGATACCCGCTTCGACGACACGCGCTGGCTGGACGGCAGGAGCGGCGTGCCGGTCCTGGCCGATGCGAACGTCAGCCTCGAAGGGCGCATCATCGACAGCAAGACGGTCGGCTCGCATTCGGTGATGTTCGTCGAGGTCGACCACATCGCGCTGCATGCGGCCGCCGACGGGCTCATCTATTTCGGTCGCGCATTCCATCGGCTCGCGCATCCGCTGGCCGTGCAGGCGGGGTGACGGATGGAGGTCTGCCTGTTCCTGATCGTCGGCCACGGCGACGGCGATCACACCGATGCCGATGCTTTTCCGCGCGCTGCCGGCGACGCATGGTCGGCGCTGCGCGCGGTGCGCGGGCTGACGCGGCTGGTCGTGCATCGGCCTGTCGCGCTG
Source organism: Burkholderia sp. SRS-25 (assembly GCF_004343765.1). NCBI lineage: Bacteria > Pseudomonadati > Pseudomonadota > Betaproteobacteria > Burkholderiales > Burkholderiaceae > Burkholderia > Burkholderia sp. SRS-25. The sequence continues at coordinate 49,168 of NZ_PTXM01000015.1, read as the reverse complement.
GCCGCCGATCGCGCCGACCCCGTGGCGCGGCCGCCGTCGCCGGGATGCGTGCTGCAATGCTATTTCGCCGAGCTCGACGCGCTTGAAGCGATGCTGGCGCCGGCGGGCGCCGCCCATGCCTGCGTCGCGCGCTGGCAGGCGGCGGGCCGGCGCGTCGTCCAGCAGGTGATGGCCGTGCGCCGGATTGCGTTGGCCGGCCCGGCTGCGGCCGCGCGAAGCTGCACCTACCTCGTCAGCTACGACGGCGAAGCCGCAGACCCGAACGCATGGCTGGCGCATTACCTCGATCATCATCCGCCGCTGATGGCGCAATTGCCTGGCATTCGCGCGATCGAGATCTATACGCGCGTCGATTATCGGACCGCGTTGCCGGTGCCGCGTGCGGACGCGATGCAGCGCAACAAGGTCGTGTTCGACGATGCCGATGCGCTGGCGTGTGCGCTGGCCTCGCCGGTTCGCCTGCAGATGCGCGAGGATTTCGATGCGCTGCCGCCGTTCACGGGCGCCACGCCGCATTTCCCGATGGCCAGTGAAAGTTTTGAGATAACATCGGCCGAGTAGTCTGCGCCGCGTCGCGCGACCGCTTGTCCGTCGTGCCGACGCGCCTTCGCCGCGACCTGCGAGCGCCATGACCAAATCCCATCCGGTCGTCACCGACCTCAACCTGCTGCGGGTGTTTCTCGCGATCTCGGAGCTGCGCAGCCTGACCGCGGCCGGCGAGCGGCTCGGGCTCACGCAGCCGGCCGTCAGTCACGCACTGCGACGCCTGCGCAACCTGTTCGACGATCCGCTGTTCGTGCGCACGCCGTCCGGCATGGCGCCGACCGACGCGGCGCGCCAACTGCACGGCCCGTTGACGCGCGCGTTCGGCATCATCGATCTCGCGGTGCAGCAGGTCGCGCATTTCGATCCGGCCACCGCGAGCCGCACCTTCCGGATCTCGATGTCGGACATGTCGGAGTTCTATTTCCTGCCGCCGCTGCTGGCGCGGCTCGCGGAAATCGCGCCGGGCATTCGCGTCGACATCGCGAGTGCGGCAGTCGATGCGGTCGGCGCCGCGATGCGCGGCGGCGAGATCGATCTGGCGCTCGGCTACGTGCCGGATCCGGGCCCCGGTTGCGTGAGCGAAACGCTGTTCTCGGACGAGCACGTCTGCATGGTGCGGGCCGGCCATCCGCTGCGCAAGCGCGCGCCGACGCAGGACGACCTGGCCGCGCTGCGCTACATCTACGCGAGCAGCAATGCGACCGGCCACCGGATGGTCGAGAAGTGGCTCGACGAGTTGCACGTCGAGCGCACCGTCGTGCTGCGGTTGCCGCACTTCATCGTCGCGCCCGAGATCGTGCAGCACACCGATCTGGCGATCCTGTTCCCGCGCAGCGTCGCCGAGCGTTTCAACCGCGGCCGCGCGTTCCGGATCTTTCCGCTGCCGTTCGTGCTGCCGCCGATCGAGATCCAGATGCACACGCACGTGCAGTTTTCGGCGGACCCGGGCATCGCGTGGCTGCGCGGCGTGATCCACGGCATGTTCCATCGTCCGGACGCCTGACGGCGATTCCGCACGCATTGATAAATATCCGCTCCACTGATTTAGAATGCGTTCACGCATCAATTTGACGAATAGTGGAGGCGGTCATGACATCGGTCGATCATCTCGATCTGAACCTGTTGCGCGTATTCCAGGCGATCGTCGAGGAACGCAGCCTGACGAAGGCCGGCGAGCGGCTCGCGCTGTCGCAGCCGGCCGTCAGCTATTCGCTCGGCCGGCTGCGCACGCTGTTCGACGATCCGCTGTTCGTGCGCACGCGCTCGGGCATGCAGCCGACGCCGGTCGCGCTCGAGCTCGCGGGCATCGTCGGCAAGGCGCTCGACATGGTGCGCGTGGCGCTGCGTTACGCGGAGCGCTTCGATCCGGCCACCAGCACACGCACGTTCCGGTTGTCGTTGTCGGATGCGGGCGAGATGGCGTACCTGCCGGCGATTTGCCAGGCGCTGCGCGAGCGCGCGCCGCGCGTGACGCTGAGCGTGCAGCCGCTGCCGGTGGAGGAGATCGAGGAAGCGCTGCGCGCGAGCCGGCTGGATTTCGCGATCGGCAACCTGCCCGAGCTGATGCCGTGCACGCGTCACCAGACGCTGTTCGAGGAAACCTACGTATGCATGACGGGCCGCCGGCGCGGGGTGCCGAGTGGTGCCGCGCTGAGCCTCGACCAGTTCGTGCGCGCCGCGCACGTCAACGTGAAATCGGTCGAGCACAGCCACCACGCGCTCGACGATGCGCTCCGAGCGCAGGGCGTGGGCCGCAACATCGCGCTCGAAGTGCCGCACTTCGTCGCGCTGCCGAGCGTGCTGTCGGTCACGGATCTCTATGCGACGCTGCCGAAGCGGCTCGCGCAGATCCTGAACCGCGACAATGCGTTCCGCCTGTATGCGCTGCCCGTCACGCTGCCGCCCGCGCCGGTGACGATGCACTGGCACGAGCATTTCCATGAAGACGAAGGCAACGCGTGGATGCGCGCGTTGCTGGCCGAGCTTGTCGCGCGTTTCGATGACGCGTGACCCATGACGCGGAAGGCAACGCATGGATGTGCGCGTTGCTGGTCGCGTTTGTCGAGAGATTCGACGGCGCGAGACGTCCTGAACGGGCGTTGCTCGTGCCGCGCGCGTCAGTGATCAGAGATCCAGAACGAGCACCGCCGAGCGCGCACGCGACACGCAGCAGCAGATCACCGTGTTGCTCGCGCGCTCGGCCTTGCTGAGACAGTGATCGCGATGATCGGGCTCGCCGTCGATCACGGGCACCATGCAGGTGCCGCATACGCCTTCGCCGCATGATGTATCGACCTCGATGCCGATGCGCGCGAGCGCGTCGACGATCGACGTGTCGGGCGCGACGCGTACCGATTGCCCGCTGCGCTGCAGGCGCACTTCGAAGCCGTCGGCCAGGCCGGTACTGGTACCGGCATCGGCGGCGGCCGGCTCCGCCGCGAAGCGTTCGAGATGAATCGAATCTTCAGGCAAGCGCGCCGCGGCCGCCGCGACGACCGCATCCATGAACGGCCCCGGGCCGCACGTATAGACGTGTGCGTGCGCGTCGACCGATTCGACGCAGCGGCCCAGCTCGGCCGCGAGTGCGTCGGGCTCGATGCCATAGTGGAACGTCACGTGCGACGCGAATGGCTCGGCCGCGAGTTCGTCGACGAAGGCCGCATGTTCGCGGCTGCGCGCGAAGTAGTGCAGCCGATAGCGCGCGCCGCGCTTGTGCAGCGCATACGCCATCGACAGCAGCGGCGTGATGCCGATGCCGGCCGCGATCAGCACGTGCTCGCTCGCGCTATCCGTCAGACGAAACAGGTTGCGCGGCGCGCCGATCGACAGCTCGGCGCCGATCTGCACGTCGTCGTGCAGCGAACGCGAGCCGCCGCGCGACTGCGCCTCCTTCTTCACCGCGAACAGGTAGCTGCCGCGCTCGTCGGGGTTGCCGCACAGCGAGTATTGCCGCGTGACGCCGGACGGCGCGGTCACGTCGATATGGGCGCCGGGTTCGTACGCGTCGAACGGCTGGCCGTCGACGCGCGAAACCCGGAAACAGCGGATGTCCTGCGCCGCGTCGATCAGCGCGTCGATCCGGACTTGGTGGCGGTTCGCTTGCATGGGTAAATCCGTGGGGGTAGGAGGAAAGCGGCGCGGCAAATACCGCGCCGTCATGCGATCGAGAATAGGGACGGGCATCGCATAAATCAAATCGATTAAAAAGCGATGCCTGAATCAGTGGGGTGGATGATGGTCGGGCGGCGCGATTGCGCCTGATTGCGCCCGATGTTCAGCGTGCGGCGATCGCGTTGCCCGCGTCGGCCGCGTGCGGCGCGGCGGCCGACGCATGGCCGCGTTCGCGATCGAGGCTGCGGCGATAGTGCCGGCACCCGGCGGCGAGCAGCAGCGCGGCGAGCGTGGCCGCCGCGACGTTGACGATCGACATCGAATGACCGACCGCCGCCGGCGCGCCGAACACGCGGTCGGTGAACAGCGCGACGACGGTCGTGCCGATCCCGAGCGCGATCAGGTTCGACACGAGCAGGAACAGCGCGGAGATCTGCGCGCGCATCTGGTTCGGCGCGAGCGTCTGCATCGCGGCGGTGGACGTCGGCATCGGGAACGACGCGAAGAACATCGCGACGACGAGCATCGCGAGCGACGCATGCAGCGAATCGAGCTGCGTGAACAGCGTCGCGGGGATCACCATGCACGCGGCGCCGATCGCGCCGGCGCGCATCGGCGCATCGCTGCGGCCGCGCTTGAGCAGCCAGTCGTTGAGCCAGCCGCCGCAGAACACGCCGGCCGTGTTCGCGACCAGCAGCACGATGCCGAGCGTGTAGCCGGCTTCGACGGCCGTCATTCCGAAGCGGCGGATATAGAACGCGGGCGTCCAGCTCAGCAGGCAGTACAGCGTCATCGCGTAGAACGAGAAGCCGAGGTAGTGACACGAGAAGGTTGCGCGATGCGTGCCGACGAAGCGCAGCGAATCGCGCATCGACACGCGCCGCACGGCGCCCGAGCGGTCCTGCGCGAGCCCCTTGCGTTGCGGGTCGCGCACGGTCGCGGCGAACAGCAGTGCAACGAGGATCCCCGGCAGGCCGACGATCAGGAACGTGACCTGCCACGCATGCACCTGCCCGACCACCGGCAGCGTGAACGCGCTCGCGTGCTTGAGCAGTGCGATCACGTAGCCGCCGATCAGGAATGCGACACCGCCGCCGATGAACGAGCCGAGCGAATACACGGCGATCGCGCGCCCCAGCTTCTCCTTCGGGAAGTAGTCGGCGAGCATCGAATACGCGCCGGGCGACAGCGCGGCTTCGCCCACGCCGACGCCCATTCGCGCGATGAACATCTGCACGAAATGCTGGCTGAGCCCGCACGCGGCGGTCGCGACGCTCCACAGCGCGATGCCGAGCGAGATGATCCGCGGCCGCGCGTAACGGTCGGCGAGATAGGCGACGGGCAGCCCCATCACCGCATAGAACAGCGAGAACGCGAAACCGTTCAGCAGGCTGAACTGCGTGTCGGACAGGTGCAGGTCGCGCTTGATCGGCTCGATCATCAGCACGAGGACCTGGCGGTCGACGAACGAAAAGACGTACGCGAGCATGCAGATGACGACGACATACCATTCGTACGTATAGCGCTTGCCGTCGGCAGCGCGGGCCGTGGATGCGGACATGCGGATTCTCCAGGAGCGGGCGGTGGAAACGCGCGGCAGCGGCCTGGCGGGCCGGGCGCCGTCGCGGCGCGAAAGCGTGCGGGGGCACGTGTCGGAGACGCAGCGTAGTCGGCCAAATTCGGCCGCCATAGCCGGAGTGACAGCCGCGCCACACGGGCATTTACCGACCCGGATAAAGAAAACACCAGGGTCTCGCGCGCCGGCCGCCGCGCAGCGCGCCTGCGGCGGGGCGCACGTGCATCATGCGGCGCATCTATAAGCGTTATAGAGCGCATTGCGTCGACGTCCGAAATTGTCGTTCCTAGACTCGGCCCGTTTTTGATCGGCAGCGTTGGCCCTTCGCGGCGAACGCGCTTCATGCCACGCGGCGCGACGCCGACCGGCGCCGCAAACTCTACGGGACGACGACGATGAACCAACCGAACGGGCGGGCCGACCGGCTTGCCGTACCGCTTGCCGCGCTGCTTGCCTGCGCGGCGCTGCCCGCATTCGCGCAATCGAGCGTGACGCTCTACGGCCGCATCGACACCGCGATCGAATACGCGAACGCCGGGCCGAACCACGTGACGCGCATGGGCAGCGGCAACCTGTGGGCGTCGCAGTGGGGGCTGAAGGGTGTCGAGGATCTCGGCGGCGGCTACGCGACGATCTTCAAGCTGGAAGACGGCTTCAATGCGGGAAGCGGCGCACTGTCGAACGGCAGCGCACTGTTCGGCCGCGAGGCGTGGGTCGGCATCACGGGGCCGTTCGGTGGCGTGCAGTTCGGCGAGCTTTACACGATCCTGCACACCACGCTCGTCACGTACAGCCTGCCGGGCCTCGGCGCGGGGCTCGCGTGGGGCAACGCGACGAACAACTTCGTCGGGCCCGCGTTCCTGCGCGTGCGCAACTCGATGCGCTACACGTCGCCGCGCGTGGCGGGCTTCATGCTGCGGGCGATGGCCGCACGCGGCACCAACGGCGCGGCCGGCCAGCCGACGACGCTCGGCGATACGTACGGTGCGGGGCTCAACTACGTGCAAGGCGGCCTGTCGGTCGACGTCGACTATATGCAGCAGAAGTTCAGCCCGGTGGCTGCGTCCGCGCTCGGCGACACGAGCCCGGCCGCGAACGGCAACTACACGCTGGGCGCGATTTCGTACGATTTCCGCGTCGTGAAGGTCGCCGCGCTGTACATGCGCCATCGCGGCGGCCCCGACGTCGCGACCGCGATCGACAGCCAGAGCGCGTATCCGCACAGCGACATCATGGAATTGAGCGCGACGGTGCCGATCGGGCGTGCTTCTCTGCTGCTGAGTGTCGGCCATTACCGCAAGGTCGCGGACAGCGACGGCAACGCCGATTCGTACGGCATCCGCTTCGACTATCCGCTGTCGAAGCGCACCGTGCTGTACACGGGCGCCGCGATGGTGCGCAACGGCGCGCACGCACGCTTCGTCGTGAACGGCGCGGCCGGTGGCGGCGTCGCGGTCGCGAAGCCGGGCGCGACCGCGAGTTCGATCGTCGCGGGCATCCTCACGTCGTTCTGAACGCTTCGGACGATTCGGCCGATTCGGCCGCTTTGGTCGGTTTGGCCGCCTCGCGCCCGCGTGCGCACTCGTACCCGCTTGTGCCGCTACGCACAGGCGGGCGGTTGCGGCGCGAGCCATGCGTCGAACGGCGCCAGCTCGCCGATGTTGAACAGTTCGAGCAGCAGCGCGCGCAGCCAGCGATGGCCGGGGTCGGCGTCGAAGCGTCGGTGCCAGTACGCGTTGACGGCCCATTCGCCCGCACCGGCGATCTCGTACAGCGCGCACGGCTGCCGCGCCGCGAACGTGATCGCGATCGTTTCCGGCAGGATCAGCGCGTAGTCGCCGTCCTGCAACAGCGCGGGCACCACCAGGAAATCAGGGAGCGCCGCGCGCACGCGCGGCATCAGCCCGTGCCGCTCCAGCAGCTGCATCGATTGCGGATGCGACGCGACCGCGACGAAGCGCAGCGTATCGGGCGCGTCGCCATCGAGCACGTAATCGTCGGGCAGCGCGACGCGCTGCGCGGTGCGGCGCGGCATCAGCAGCACGCAGCGCTCGTGCAGCAGCGCGGTGCGCTGGAAGTGGCTCGACGCGTCGGCGAAATGCCCGAGCGCGAAGTCGATCCGCCCCGATTCGAGCGCGACGTTGAGCTGGCATTCGTCGACGTGCAGCGTCTCGATCACCGCACCCGGCGCGCGGCGGTCGAATGCGGCGAGCAGCGTCGGCAGGAACGCGCTCGCCGCGAAATCGCTCATGTGCAGGCGGAACACGCGCTGCGTGCTGTCGGGCGTGAAGCGCGAGCCTTCGTCGAGCACGTCCTGCAGGATCGCGAGCGCCTTGTCGACCGATAGCGCGAGCCGCTGCGCGCGCGGCGTCGGCTCGACGCCGGTGCCGGTGCGCACGAACAGCGCGTCGCGGAACATCAGCCTCAGCCGGCCGAGCGCGTAGCTGACGGACGGCTGCGTGACGCCGAGCCGCAGCGCCGCGCGGCCGACGTGCCGCTCCTCGTACACGGCACGAAACGTCTTCAGCAAGTTGAGATCGAGATCCTGCACGCGCAGTTCGGACGGGTCGGTGTCGTGCGGTGCGGATTCGTTGCGGGCCGGGGCCGCCGGGCGGCCGGGTGCGGAGTGCGTCATCGGGGTTGCCTCGCGGTGACGGAAGGCGCGTGGCCATATCGCCGCGCATACGCCTTCGCGAAATGGCCGAAGCCATGGATACCGTGTGCGATCAGCACGTCGGTCACGCTGCGCGCGTCGCCGCGTTGCAGCGCCGCGTGCACGGCGGCGAGCCTGCGATCGCGCACATACGCGGCCGGCGTGGTGTGCAGGAATGCGCGGAACGCGTGCTGCAGCGTGCGCGGCGCGACGCCCGCGACGGCCGCCAGCGCGGCGAGCGCGAGCGGTTCGCCGAGGTGTGCGTCGACGTGATCGCACGCGCGCCGCACGTGTGCCGGCAGCGGCGGCGTGCCGCGCGTGAGCGCATCGCTGTACGAATGCGGCAGGTGCGTGAGCAGCAGCGACATCAGCCACGTGGTGAGATCGGCGCCGAAGGTCGTCGCGGCGGTGCCGATGCCCGGCTGCGCGCCGAGCCGGCACAGGTACTCGAAGGTCGGCAGCAGCAGCGCGGCGCCCGCGCCGGCGCCACCGGTTGCAAGGTCGAACTGCAGCGGCCGCGTGAGCGTGGCTTGCAGCATGTCCTGCAACTTGCGTTCGAGCGCGCCGCGTTCGAGCCGCAGCACGAGATTGCGGCAATCCGGGCTCGTGCTCAGGCGGCTCGCGAGCGCGGGCGACGACACGGTCAGCTCGCCGGGGCCGGCGCGCGCGACGACGCTGCCGGCCTGCAGGTCGCATGCACCGGCGAGCGTCAGTCTGAACAGGAAGTGCTCGGCGTCGTCGCCGAAATCGATGCGCGTTTCGCGGCCGTAGCAGAGTTCGAGCAGTGCGCCGTGATGCAGCGGCACTTCATACAGCTCCGCATGAAACGGATCGAGGCCGCGCGCGGCCATCCGGTGAGGCCCAAGGCGGTGCGCGACCGCGCGTTCGACTTCATCGGGAGCGTGCAGCGTGCCGAGCCGGTTCGGCGCATGGCGGGACAGGGCGATATCCATTCACGAACCTCATAGCGGATGCGGATGCGGGCGCGCGGCGGCACGCGCATTGCCGCGATTGCGTTGCGCGAACGGGCGCGCCGTTGCGCGTTTTGAAGCGACGCGGTGAACGCCGCCGCGTAGTCTCGGAAACACTCAATCACCGGGAGAAGACGATGAAGGTATGTGTTCTGGGCGGCGGCCACGGCTGCCATGCGGCGGCGATCGACCTGCTCGAGAAGGGCCATGACGTGACGTGGTGGCGGCGCGACCGCGAGCCGCATGCGCGGTTGCGCGAGCTGGGCGTGCTGAACGTGACCGACTATCGCGGCAAGCGCGCGGTGCCGCTCGGCGATGCGCCGGGTGCGATCCGCCTGACCGGCGACCTCGCGGCCGCGCTGCGCGGCGCGCAGCTCGTCGTGGTGCCGCTTCCTGCCACGTCGCACGACGCGCTCGCCGCGCAGGTTGCGCCGTTGCTGGAGGACGGCCAGGTCGTGTTCCTGCCGCCCGGCACGTTCGGCAGCTTCGTGTTCGCGCAGGCGGCGGCCGGGGCGGGCAACCGTTCGCGCGTCGCATTCGCCGAGACGGGCACGCTGCCGTACCTCGTCCGCAAGCACGGCGACAACGACGTCGTGATCAGCGCGTATGCAACGCGCTTGCCGACCGGCGTGTTGCCGGCGAATGCGGCCGGCTGGGCGTTCGACGTGCTGCGCGCGGGCTATCCGTCGGTCGAGCCGGTCGAGGATGCGTTGTCCGGCGCGTTGATGAACGCGGGGCCCGTGATCCATCCGCCGCTGATCCTGATGAACGCCGGGCCGCTCGAACACTTCGACGCATGGGACATCCACAACGAAGGCACGCAGCCGTCGATCCGCCGCGTGACGAATGCGCTCGACGCCGAACGCATCGCGGTGCGCGAAGCGCTCGGCTACCGCGCGCCGCATTTCCCGCTCGCGGATCATTACGCGACCGAAGGCGACGAATGGATGTACGGGCGCGGCGCGCACGGCAAGCTGACCGATAGCGGCGACTGGCGCGAGAAGATCGATCTGCGGAACCATCGCTACATGCTCGAGGACACCCGGCTCGGGCTGTCGTTCATCGTGTCGTGCGGGCGCTGGGCCGGCGTGCCGACGCCGGTTGCGCAGGGGCTGCTGAGCATCGCGAGTGCGGTTGCGGAGCGCGACCTGTATGCGGAAGGGCGCACGCTGGAGCGGCTCGGCATCGCGGCGCTGTCGAAGGCCGCGATGCGTGCGCTGCTCGACGCGGGCATGACGGGCGTCGCGGGAGTTTCAGCATGAACGCCGTCGAAGTGACGCGCGTGCACGTGCTCGGCGCGGGACGCATGGGGCAGGGGATCGCGCTCGTGTTCGCGTTCGCGGGGCTCGACGTGACGCTGATCGACTTCAAGCGGCGCGATGCGGCTGGCCAACGCGCCTTCGACGATCGCGCGCGCGACGAGATCGCGAGGCCGTTGCACGCGCAGGTCGCGCTCGGTCGCATCGATGCCGCGCAGGCCGATGCGGTCGTCGCGCGCATCGCGATCGTCGCCCGGGACGGCGCTGCCGAAGCCGTGCGTGATGCGGAGGTCGTGTTCGAGGCGCTGCCCGAGGTGCTCGACGCAAAGGCGGATGCATTTCGCTGGCTCGGCGAGCATGTCGATGCGCGGGCAACGATTGCGTCGACCACGTCGACGTTCGTCGTCACCGAATTGCAGCGCCATGTCGTTCACCCCGAACGGATGCTGAACGCGCACTGGCTGAACCCCGCATTGCTGATGCCGCTCGTCGAGATCAGCCGCAGCGACGCAACCGACCCGTCGGTGGTCGATGCGCTCGCCGCGCTGCTCGAGCGTGTCGGCAAGAGGCCGGTGATCTGCGGGCCGGCGCCCGGCTACATCGTGCCGCGCATCCAGGCGCTCGCGATGAACGAGGCCGCGCGGATGGTCGAAGAGGGTGTTGCAAGCGCGGAGGATATCGACACGGCCATCCGCACGGGTTTCGGCCCGCGCTTCGCGGTGCTCGGGCTGCTCGAATTCATTGACTGGGGCGGCTGCGACATCCTGTACTACGCGTCGAAGTACCTGGCCGGCGAGATCGGCCCGCGCTTCGCGCCGGCCGCGAGCGTCGTGCGCAACATGGAAACCGGGCGCGACGGTGTGCGCACGGGGGCCGGCTTCCACGACTATGCGAACGTGGACGTGCCCGCGTACATGCGGCAGCGGCTCGGCGAATTCGCGCGGCTGCTCGATCACCTGGGATTGGCGCCGGTGTTCGACGGCGGGCGGCGCGACCCGCGCGCGTAGCGCGGACGACTCGGCCGCGCGCGCTCGCGGTGCCACGATAGCGCGCACGTGGCACCGTGAGCGGGTGAGCGGCTCACTCACCGGAAACGGCGACGGCACGGATGCGGCCGACGCGTGCAGCACGCTCACGCCGTATCGCCGCGCGTGCCGGCGTCGGGCGCGACGTGCGTCTCGCGCATCACGCACAGCGTCGCGACGGTCACGAGGCCGAGCGCGACAAGGAACAGCGATACCGGCCACGACGCCTGATATCGCGCGAGCAGCGCGGTCGCGATCAGCGGCGACATCCCGCCCGCGAAGATCGATGCGACTTCATGCCCGAGCGCGACGCCCGAATAACGCACCTCGGTGCTGAACAGTTCGCCGACGAGCGCGGGCAGCGTGCCGATCATCGCGCCGTGGCTCACGGCGGTGCCGACCGTGAGCGCGAGCCACACGAGCGGCGTCGCGCGGGTGTCGAGCAGCCAGAAGAACGGGAACGCGCACGCGACGAGGCTCAGCGCGCCGATCAGGTACACGGGTTTGCGGCCGATCCGGTCGGACAGCCGGCCCCACGCGAGCATCGCGCCCATCTCGACGATCATCGCGATCATCACGCCGGTCAGCATCACGCCGTTCGGGATGCCGACGTATTTGCCGTAGACGAGCGAGAACGCAAGGAAGATGTACGCGCCGCCGTTCTCGGCCACGCGCAGCCCCATCGCGAGCAGGATTTCCTTCGGATGGCGGCGGATGCACTCGACGATCGGCAGGTGGGTATGCGCGCCGCGCTTGCCGGCCTGCTCGAAGTCACGGCTTTCCGGCAGATGGCGGCGGATGTAGATGCCGATCGCGAAGATCACGATGCTCGCGAGGAACGGCAGCCGCCAGCCCCAGGTGCGGAACGCATCGGCCGGCAGCGCCTGCGCGGCGAGAAACGCGGCTGACGACAGCACGAAGCCGCCGCCCACGCCGAGCTGGCTCCACGCGGCGTAGTAGCCGCGCTGTTCCGGCGGTGCGTTCTCGCTGATCATCAGCACGCCGCCGCCCCATTCGCCGCCCGACGCGATGCCTTGCAGCAGCCGCAGCACGACGAGCGCGGCCGGTGCCCACAAGCCGACCTGCGCATAGGTCGGCAGCAGGCCGATCGCGAAGGTCGATGCGCCCATGATCAGCAGCGTCCAGACGAGCGACGCCTTGCGCCCGTAGCGATCGCCGACGTGGCCGAATACGATCCCGCCGAGCGGCCGTGCGACGAAGCCTAGCGCGAAGGCCGCGAACGCGGCGAGGCTGCCGGCGAGCGGCGATGCGCCGGGCGGAAAGAACACGTGGCCGAATACCAGTGCGGCGGCCGTGCCGTACACGAAGAAGTCGTACCACTCCATCGCGTTGCCGGCGACGGAGGCGATGACGATCCGGCGCAGCTGCCGGTCGGCGAGCGGCCGGGCGGCGCTCGGGGATTGCACGGTGTCGGTCGGATACATGGCGGACTCTGAAGGGGGAGGCAGGCGCGTGCCGTCTGTGCAGCACTGCGGGCTAGTGTTGTCGGCACCGCGCCCCCGGTCAAATCCGCAGAAAAAGGGGAGGGTCATCACTCCCGCTGATGATGGTCATGCGGCGCGCGGCCGTGCCCGCGCGCCCGGCATGCCGTTACCGCTCGATCTGCCGGTTCCAGCGCGTATCCCACTGCGCGCGGCGCGCATTGATCGCCGTCCAGTCGACGACCGTCACCTTGCGCACCAGGTCGTCGACGTTGCCGAGGCTTTGCTGCATCGCGGCGGGCATCTTCGCGACGCGGTTGGTCGGGATCTGCTTGCCGGCCTCGGCGGCTTTCGTCTGCGCGGGTGCGGACAGCAGGAACTGCGCGAGCTTTTGCGCCAGTTGCGGATCGGGATTGTTCGCGACCACGCACAGGTCGACGAGCAGCAGCACGGGGCCTTCCTTCGGGTTCGCGTACGCGACCGGGATGCCCTTGTCCTGCAGGTCGCCGACGCCGGTCGGCGTGAGCGGGAACAGGCCGGCCTCGCCGGTCTGCACCATCTCCGAGATCTTCGCCGAGTTCGGGATGTACTCGACGACGTTCGGCCCGACCGTGCTCGCCCACTTGCTGAAGCCGGGCTCGACGTTCTGCTCGCTGCCGCCGAGCAGCCGGTTGATCGCGAGGAAGCCGTGCAGCCCGAACGTGCTGCTCGATGCCGACTGGAACACGACCTTGCCCTTGTACTTCGGATCCGCGAAATCCATCCACGACGTCGGCGGCGCCCAGCCCTTCTCCGCGAACAGCTTCCTGTTGTACGCGATGCCGGTCATCCCGAGCTGCACGCCCGCGCCGACGTCGTCCTTCATCCGCGCGAACGGGTACAGCTCCTTCAGCACCGGCGAATCGTCGAGCTTCTGGCACACGCCGAGGCTGACCGCGCGCGCCATCACGCCGTCGTCGAGGAACGCGACGTGGATCTGCGGCTTGTTGCGGTTCGCGAGCAGCTTCGCGAGCACGTCCGACGACGTGCCGGGCACGATGACGACCTTCACGTTGTTCGCCTTCTCGAAGTCGGGCAGTACCTGGCTCGTATAGGCCTTCTCCATCGGGCCGCCGTTCATGCCGACGTAGATCGTCTTCGTTTGCGCGAACGCGGGCGCGCTCGCGCCGGCGACGCAGAGGGCGGCGGCGGCCGCAATCGTTCCGAGCAGTTTCACTTGTGGGTCTCCTCTTGAGGGAAAGGGATGGTCGGCGTGGCTTGCGGGGCGAATCGACCGATCGAGAACGCGTCGAGCGGCGTGGCGGTTTCGCCGGTCGTGACGAGATCGGCGAGTACGTCGCCGACGCCCGGCGCGAGCAGGAACCCGCCGCCGGAAAAACCGAATGCATGCAGCAGGCGCGGCGTCGTGCGGCTCGCGCCGATGATCGGGTTGTGGTCGGGCGTGCAGCCTTCGACGCCGCTCCACGTGCGAATCAGCAGCGCGTCGCGCAGCGCGGGCAGCAGTGCGCACGCGTCGCGCATCGCCGCACGTGTCGTATCGACCGACGGCTGGCCGAACTCGCCGTCGCCGCGGCCGCGCCCGCCGCCGATCACGCAGTTGCCGCGCGCGACTTGCCGCGCGTACACGCCGCCGCCGTATACGCCGAGGTTGTGCGTGATGAACGGCGGCAGCGGTTCGGTCACCCACATATTCGGGTAGATCGGCTCCATCGGCACGGCTTCGCCGAAGCGCTCGGCGATCGTGTTTGCCCACGCGCCGGCCGAATTGATCAGCCATGTTGCGCTGCACGCGCGGCCGCCTGCTTGAAAGTGGAAGCGCGTGCCGTCGTGGTGAACGTCGTCGACCGGCGTGTGCTCGAACACGTCGGCGCCCGCCGCGAGGGCCGCGCGCGCGAACGCGGGCGACACGAGGCGCGGGTTCGCATGGCCGTCGGTCGCGCACAGCGAACCGCCGAGCGCCGCGCGGCCGAGCCACGGATAGCGGCGGCGGAACGCGTCGCCGCGCATCACCTGCAGCGGCAGGCCGTGCTCGCCGGCGAGCGTCGCGTATGCGTCGAGCGCGTCGAGATCGGCGTCGCTGCGCGCGAGCCGCAAGTGGCCCGACACGACGAATTCGCCGTCGATGCCGATCAGCTCGGGCAGGCGATCCCAGATGCGCCGCGCACGCAGCGCGAGCGGCAGTTGCTCGGCCGGGCGGCCCTGGCAGCGCACGCCACCGTAGTTCACGCCGCTCGCCTGCGCGCCGCAGTCGCGCCGCTCGAACAGCCCGACGCGCAGGCCGCGCCGTGTCAGCGCCAGCGCGGCCGATGCGCCGACGAGGCCACCGCCGACGATCGCGACGTCGTAATGCCGGTGCTCACTCATCGCGCGCCTCGTCGGGAATCGCCGCGACGTCGTCGCCCGCGAGCGCGGCCGAGATCGGGAACGGCTTCACGGGTGGTTGCACGCGCAACCGGCCGATATCGGCAAGCGGGCGGCCGGTTTCGGCGGCCAGGACGAGCGCGGCCGCATCGCCGCACATGCGGCCCTGGCAGCGGCCCATCCCCACGCGTGTCAATGCCTTCAGGCGGTTCAGTTCGGTCGCTGCGCCGTCACGGATGCAACGGCGCAGCGTGCCCGCATCGATCTCCTCGCAGCGGCACACGATCGTGTCGTCGGCGCAGCGCGCGGCCTGCTCGACGGGCAGCGCGAACGCGGCTTCCAGGCCCGTGCGGAACGCGCCGATGCGCGCGAGCGTGCGTTCGAGCGTCGCCGCATCGGGCTTGCCGGACGGGGACGGCGGCGCGATGCCGGCATCGTCGAGCATGGCGAGCGCCGCGCGCCGGCCCGACGCTTCGGCCGCGTCGGCGCCCGCGATGCCCGCGCCGTCGCCCGCGACGTAAATCCCGCGCACCGACGTGCGGCCGGCCGCGTCGCGCTCGGGCAGCCATGCCCGGTTGACCGGGTCGAAGCCGAACCGGCAACCGGCAAGATCGGCGAGCTGCGTTTCCGCACGCAGGCCGAAGCCGAGGCCGAGCGCATCGCAGTCGAGCACGCGCGGCGGTGCATCGGCGCCGGCTGCGCGCCAGGCGAGCCCCGTCACATGGTGCTCGCCGAGCACGCGCTCGAGCGTGACGCCCGTTTCGATCGCGACACCCCGCGCGCGCAGCCAGCCGATGTAATAGAGCCCCTTCGCGAAGATCGACGGCATGCGCAGCAGTGCGGGCGCGGCGGCAGCCTGGCGGCGCAGCGGGCTCGTGTCGAGCACGGCCGCGACCTGCGCGCCGGCCTTCGCATACTGGTATGCGACGAGATACAGCAGCGGCCCCGTGCCCGCGAACACGATGCGCCGGCCGATCGCGCAGCCCTGCGCCTTCAGCGCGACTTGCGCGCCGCCGAGCGTATAGACGCCTGCGAGGGTCCAGCCCGGCACCGGCAGCATGCGGTCGGTTGCGCCGCTTGCGACGATCAGGTGCGAATACGGCACGGTGACTTCGCGGCCGCCCTGCAGCGTATCGACGCGGCCCACACCGCATGCCCACGCGAGCGTGTCCGGCCGGTAGTCGACGTGCGGCAGCAGCGCTTCCATGGTCCGGTGCACGGCGTCGGCCTTGGCGGCTTCGAACCCGTACAGCGCTCGCTTGCTGCGCACGAAAGCGCCGCTCGCCGACGGTTGCCGGTAGATCTGCCCGCCCCAGCGCGCGTTCTCGTCGATCACGACGGGGCGCAGCCCCGCGTCGACCAGCGCCTCGGCCGCGCGTACCCCGGCCGGGCCCGCGCCGACGATCACCGGTTGCAGTGCGTCGTTCATCGCGTGTCTCCGGCGGCAACGGGCCGCGTGGCAGTGACGATCCGCATGCCGTCGGCGATCGGCGTTGAGCATGCGCGCACGCGTGCGCCTGCCTCGGTGCGCACCCAGCAGTCCTGGCACGCGCCGATCAGGCAGAAGCCTGCGCGCGGCAGGCCGCTGAATTCGCTGGTACGCACGCGGCGCTGCGCGACGAGGATCGCGGTGAGCACGGTGTCGCCGGCAAGCGCCTGCGCGGGGCGGCCGTCGAGCGTGAACGCGACGGCGGCACGCTCGCGCTCGGCGACGCGCACGAACTGCGCGCCGTCGTCGACGGGTTCGGTTGAACGGGAAACGGAAGTCATCGTCAGTGTTGGCCGATCAGGATGCGGTTCAGGCCGTACACGCGATCGAGCAGCAGCATCGCGCCGGCGGTGATGAAGATGACGAGCGCCGACACCGACGCCATCATCGGATCGATCGACTCGGTCGCGTACATGTACATGCGCACCGGCAGCGTGACCGTCTGCGGCGACGTGACGAAGATCGACATCGTCAGTTCATCGAAGCTGTTGATGAACGCGAGCAGCCAGCCGCCGGTGATGCCGGGCACGATCATCGGCAGCGTGATGCGGCGGAAGGTCGTCCACGGGTCCGCGCCGAGCGAGCACGCGGCCTGCTCGATGCTGCGGTCGAGGCCCGCGACGGACGCGAGCACGAGACGCATCACGAACGGTGTGATGACGATCATGTGCGCGAGCACGAGCCACGCGAACGAGCCGGTCGCGCCGATCAGCGCGAAGAAGCGCAGCAATGCGATCCCGAGCACGAGGCCGGGGATCACCAGCGGCGACAGCAGCAGCCCGTTCAGGAACGCGCGGCCCGGAAACGTCGCGCGGCCGATCGCGAGGCCCGCCGGCAGCGCGATCGCGAGCGACAGCGTCGCCGACGCGAAGGCGAGCTTCAGGCTGTTGAAGAACGCGGTGACGAAGTCGGGGTAGTCGAGGATCGCGCGGAACCAGCGCAGCGACAGCCCGTGGGTCGGCAGCGTCAGCGTTTCGTCCGGGGTGAACGCGACCAGTACGACGATCGCGAGCGGCGCGAGCACGAACGCGATCACGAGCGTGTGGAACGCGAGGGCGAAGGGGCCGTTCTTTCTCATCGGGATGCGCCTCCGAGGCTGCGCGCGTAGCGGCGTTCGAGCACGCGGTAGTAGGTGAGCATCACGACGAGGTTCGCGACCAGCAGCAGCACCGCGATCGTCGCGCCGAGCGGCCAGTTCAGCGAGCCGAGGAATTCGTCGTACACGGCCGTGGCCGCGACCTTCAGCCGGCGTCCGCCGAGCAGGCCGGGAATCGCGAACGCGCTCGCCGACAGCCCGAACACCATCAGGCTGCCCGACAGCACGCCCGGCATCAGCTGCGGCAGCACGATGCGGCGCAGCGTCGTGAACGGCGACGCGCCGAGCGACAGCGCCGCGTGCTCGGTCTGCGGATCGAGCCGTTGCAGCGCGGTCCACACGGGAATCACCATGAACGGCAGCATCACGTGCACCAGCGCGATCACGATCGCGAAGGTCGTGTATTCGAGCTTGTACGGCCCGAGGCCGACGAGCCCGAGCGCCTGGTTCACGAGCCCGCTCGTGTTCAGCAGCATGCTCCAGCCGAACGCACGCACGACGACCGACACGAGCAGCGGCGCGAGGATCGCGAGCAGGAACAGCGAGCGCCACGGGTCGCGCATTTTCGACAGCACGTACGCTTCCGGCGTGCCGATCGCGACGCAGATCGCGGTGGTCAGCGCGGCGATCCCGAACGTGCGCAGGAAGATCGTGTGGAAGTACGACGAGCCGAGCACTTCCGCGTAGTTGCCGAATTGGAACGCGGCGATCGCGCCCGTCGCCGGGTCGAAGCGGTAGAACGTCAGCACGAGCGTCATCGCGAGCGGCACGAGCACGAGTGCGGCGAACAGCGCGAATGCGGGGGCGCACATCAGCCACAGCGGCGCATGCGCGCGCCAGGTCGCGCGCGGTGCGCGTCCGGCGGCGGTGCGTGTCGGCGTGGCCGCCGGCGCGTCGGGCTGCGCGAGGCTGGCCGGCACGCCGTCGGTGGTCAGCGGGCGGGAGGGCGGTCGCATTCAGGCCTCCCGGCGCATCACGCGCACCGCGTCGCTGTGCCAGTCGATGCCGACCGGCGCGCCTTCCGCGAGCGGTTCCGCGCCTTCGTTCTGGCAGCACACGAGCACTTCGCCGAGCGCGCTGTCGACGCGGTACAGCCACTGGCTGCCGAGAAAGAAGCGGCTCGTGACGGTCGCGGCGAAGCGGCCGGCGTCGGGGGTGCACAGCCGCAGTTTTTCCGGACGAATGCAGACCGACACCGCGTCGCCGATGCGCACGTCGCGCTCGCGCGGCGGCAGGTGCGCGGTATGGCCCGTCTCGGTGAGGTCGTGCCCGAGGTCGATGCGGATCGCGTCGCCGTCGTGCGCGACGATCGTGCCGGGCAGCAGGTTCGCCTTGCCGATGAACTGCGACACGAAGTGGTTCTCCGGGCGTTCGTACGCGCGGTACGGCGTGTCGGTCTGCGTGATGCGGCCGGCTTCCATCACGACCACGCGGTCGCTGATCGACAGCGCTTCCGACTGATCGTGCGTGACCATGATCGTCGTCGTGCCGATCTTGCGCTGGATCGCGCGCAGCTCGAACTGCATGTCCTCGCGCAGCTTCGCGTCGAGGTTCGACATCGGTTCGTCGAGCAGCAACACGGGCGGTTCGATCACGACCGCGCGCGCGATCGCGACGCGCTGCCGCTGGCCGCCCGACAGCTCGCGCGGAAAGCGGTGCGCGAGGGCATCGAGGCGCACGAGCGCAAGCGCGGCGCGGATGCGCTCCGTGCGCTCGGCCTTGTCGACGCCGCGCATGTCGAGGCCGAAGCCGACGTTTTCCGCGACGCTCATGTGCGGAAACAGCGCATAGCTCTGGAACACGATGCCGAGCCCGCGCCGGTTCGGCTTCAGGTGCGTGATGTCCTGCCCGTCGAGCGCGATGCGCCCGCGCGTGACGTCGACGAAGCCAGCGATCATCTGCAGCGTGGTGGTCTTGCCGCAGCCCGACGGCCCGAGCAGCGACACGAATTCGCCTTGTTCGACCGACAGGTTGACGTCGGCGACGGCGGTGAGGTCGCCGAAGGTTTTCGTCAGGTCCGTAAGCGTGAGAAACGACATGGGAAGCTCCGGGTTCGCACACCGCGTGGCCGGTGTACCGATGACGCGGACTCTAGCCAGCCATATTTCGGAGCGTCAATTTCGAATTCTGTTGAACGGGATGAATTTCGAAAAAATTCCGGTCAACGGAACGGATGGTCGAATCCCGTGAAAATCGTTCCGCTGGATGACGAGCGGTCGAGCCGCGAAACGCACGCGTCAATCCCGTGTACACCCGGATGCCCGCGGATTTTCGGCCGGACGACAATGGCGGCTCGCATATTCCGTTCAATGAAATCATCGAGGAGAGCCGGCATGCAGGAACCCCATTCGCCCGGAACGTCGCCGGCCGCACGCGCGGCGCACCCGGACGAGGACGCTGCCGATCCGGCCGGTGCGCCGGGCACCGGCATGCTGCAGCGAGCGTTCGCGATCCTGCGCGCGCTGGCCGGCATGCAGCAGGACGGCGTGCGCGTCACGCATCTCGCGAAGGCCGTCGGCCTCACGCAGGGCACCGCGCACCGGATCCTGCAATCGTTGATCGCCGAAGGGATGGTCGAGCAGGACGAGCAGTCGAAGCTGTACCGGTTGAGCGTCGACTTCTTCGCGCTCGCCGCGCAGGCCGGCAACCCGAGCAGCATGCGCACGCTGTGCCGCCCCGCATTGCTGCGGCTGTGCGCGAGTCTCGGCGAGACGATCTTCCTGCTCGTGAAGAGCGGCTTCGACGCGGTGTGTCTCGACCTGTGCGAAGGGCCGTTCCCGATCCGCTCGTTCACCGGTGACATCGGCGGGCGCATCGCGCTCGGCGTCGGGCAGGGCAGTCTCGCGATCCTCGCGTTCCTGCCCGAAGCGGAGCGCGAGGAAGTGATCCGCTTCAACGTGCCGCGCATTCGCGGCTATGGCGTGCTCGACGAGGTGTACCTGCGCACCGAGATCGAACGCGTGCGGCAGCTCGGCTACGCGGGCCGGAACAGCGGCGTGCTCGACGGGATGGCCGGCGTCGCGGTGCCGATTCTCGATCGCACCGGGTATCCGGTCGGCGCGCTGAGCGTCGGCACGCTTGCGTCGCGCCTCGGCGACGACCGCATGCCGATGGTCGTCGAACTGCTGCGGCGCCAGGCCGATGCGATCGGGCCGCGCACGAACCCGTTCGACGCCGCGTTGCGGCGGCCGATGCACGGGCTATCCGGGAAAACCGCATAGGCGCATCACGCGTCGCCGTTTCGTCAGCTTGCTTACGCGAGCCATTCACGTCTGAGCAAAGCGCGCCGCGTCCAGCGGACTTGCGCGCTTTCGTTTCTCTTGCAGCGGCGCACCGTCCCCGCTCATCTCCCCGTCATTCGAATTTCAACTGCCGCCCAGTTGAACATTTCATTTCTT
The DNA here is from genome assembly GCF_004343765.1 of Burkholderia sp. SRS-25. NCBI lineage: Bacteria > Pseudomonadati > Pseudomonadota > Betaproteobacteria > Burkholderiales > Burkholderiaceae > Burkholderia > Burkholderia sp. SRS-25. Next base: position 28,241 of record NZ_PTXM01000015.1, on the reverse strand, counting down.
GATGTGATTGCGGCTGGATACCATCCAGCGACTGTCTATACAACCCGATCGGCGCGTGTGGGCAGGATCAAAAAAACACAACACATCGATGAACAGGTTTGGAGAGGAGAAGACGGAGATGGTGCGAATGAAGGGTGGGAAGACGGGCGCCGCGTGCATGAGCGCGGCCATCGCGATGGTGTTCGCCGGCGCCGCGCACGCGCAGTCGACGGTGACGCTGTACGGGATCGTCGACGCGGGCATGACCTACACGAACAACGCGAAGGGCCATGCATTGTGGCAATTCACGGGCGGCAACGAATCGGGCCCCCGCTGGGGCTTGATCGGCACCGAGGATCTCGGCGGCGGGCTGAAGGCGAACTTCCGCCTCGAGAACGGCTTCAACGTCGCGAACGGCGCGCTCGGACAGGGCGGCCGGATGTTCGGGCGTTCGGCGTGGGTCGGCCTGAGCGGCGCGAACTGGGGCGCGGTGACGCTCGGCCGCCAGTACAACTCGACGCAGGACATCCTCGGCTCGCTGCAGATGAGCAGCTTCCTCGCGCAGTACTCGACGCACCCGTTCGACAACGACGACATCAACAACACGTTCCGCACCAACAACGCGGTGAAGTACGTGTCGCCGACGATCGCGGGCCTGCAGGCGAACCTCGTGTACGGCTTCTCGAACTCGACCGGCTTCGCAAACGACAACAGCTGGAGCGCGGGCGTCACCTACGTGAACGGGCCGCTCAACGCGGGCGCCGCGTATGCACGCGTGAACCATCCGGCGGTCAGCACGAGCGGCGCAGTTGCTTCGGATAACTACTATCCGGCGTCCGCATCGGTGTTCGGTGCGAGCCTCGGCAACGCGATCCGCCAGCAGATCTGGGGCGCGGGCGGCAGCTACGCGATCGGGCCGGCGACGCTCGGCCTGCTGTACACGGGCTCGAACTTCGGGCAGGCGACGGGCGGCGCGCTGCGCTTCAACAACTACGAAGGCAGCCTGCGCTACCTGATCACGCCGGCGCTGATGGCCGCGGCCGGCTACACCTATACGCAGGTTGCGCGCGCCAGCGACAGCGGCCACTACCACCAGGTATCGGCCGGCGCGCAGTACCTGCTGTCCAAGCGCACCGACGTGTACGTGAACGGCTTCTACCAGAAGGCGTCGTCGGGTGTCGGCCGTGCGTGGATCGACGGGACCGACGGCCCGTCGTCGACGACGTCGCAGGTGGCGGTGGTGGTCGGCATCCGCCAGAAGTTCTGATGTCCTGACGCGTTCGCGTGTCTTCCGGAGGAGACGGAAATGAAACTCAAACTGTTGCTGGCGGCGTTGCCGTTCGTCGGGATGTACACCGGCGGTTCGATCGCCGAGGTGCGGCCGCTGCTGTTCGGCCTGCCGTTCCTGCTCGTGTGGAACCTGATCTGGATGGCGGCGACCGCCGCGATCCTCGCGATCCTGTTCCATCTCGATGAACGCGCCGAGCGCGACGCGGCCCGCGCCGGCCGCACGGGAGACGCGCGATGAACGCATCGATCCTCATCATCGCGGCGTTCGCCGTGTTCGCGCTCGCGATCGGCGTGATGGCGCGCCGCGGCCGCAAGCTCACGCTCGAGCAGTGGGCGGTCGGCGGGCGCGGCTTCGGCTCGCTGCTCACGTTCCTGCTGATGGCCGGCGAAGCGTTCTCGACGTTCTCGTTCCTCGGCGCGAGCGGCTGGACCTACAGCAAGGGCGTGCCCGCGTTCTACATCCTGTCGTACGGCTGCCTCGCGTTCGTGATCGGCTACTGGATGCTGCCGGCGATCTGGCGTTACGCGAAGGCGCGCGGGCTCGTGTCGTTCGCCGACTACTTTGCGGCGAAGTACGACAGCCGTGCGATCGGCGTGCTGGTGTCGGTCGTCGCGGTGTTCGCGATGGTGTCGCTGCTGATGATCCAGTTGCGCGGGCTCGGCGTGATCGTGTCGGAGATGTCGTACGGGCTGATTCCGCAAGCGGCCGCGATCTGGATCGCCGCGACGCTGATGGCCGTGTACATGGTCGTGTCGGGCATCCACGGCTCGGCGAGCATTGCGATCTTCAAGGACGTGCTGATCCTCGCGATCGCGATCTTCCTCGGCCTGTACCTGCCGATGCATTACTACGGCGGCCTCGGCGCGATGTTCGCGAAGATCGACGCCGCGCATCCCGAACTGCTGCGCATGCCCGAGCATGGCTTCAACCTGAGCTGGTACAACTCGACGATCCTGCTCACGTCGCTCGGCTACTACCTGTACCCGCACGGTTTCACCGCGATCTACGTCGCGAAGGACGAGCGCGCGCTGCGCCGCAACGTGATCCTGATGCCGCTGTACCAGGTGCTGATCGCGTTCCTGTTCCTCGTCGGCTTCGCGGCCGTGATGACCGTGCACGGGCTCGAAGGCGCGCAGGCCGATCTCGCGCTGCTGCGCCTCGTGAAGCAGACGTTCCCCGCATGGTTCGTCGGCATCGTCGGCGGCACGGGCCTGCTGACCGCGCTGGTGCCGGGTTCGCTGATCATGCTGAACGCATCGACGACGATCGCGCGCAACATCTACCGCGAAGGTTTCGCGCCGAACGCGACCGACCGCGAGGTGACGCGCGTCGCGCGGATCGCGCTGCCGATCTTCACGCTGGTGGTCGTCTACTTCGTGCTGCGCGGCGGCGCGACGTTCGTCACGCTCGCGATCTTCTCGTCGAGCCTGCTCACGCAGCTCGTGCCGATGCTCGCGTCGAGCTTCCTGAAGCGGCCGTTCGGTACGCGTGAAGGTGCGTTCGCGGGCATCGCAGCCGGTGCGATCGTGATCGCGATGACGAACTACTATGGCGTGACGCTCGCGTCGCTGTTCCCGGGCGCGTCGAACACGCTGACGTCGATCAACCCCGGGCTCGTCGCGCTCGCGGTGAATGCGGTGGTGTTCATCGTGATCAGCGCGGGGCAGCGCAGGCTGAAGGCGCGTATCGCGGCGCCGGCGGGATCCGTGTGACGGCGTGGCGGCCGGAAGGCATTGAAATCAATCGAACGACGACAGGACACCGTGCGATGACTACCGAAGACAACCGGGCGGACAACCGCGAAGCGATCGACACGCTGATCGCGAACGGCTGCGTGATCACGATGGACCCGCAGCGCCGCGTGATCGAGCACGGCGCGGTTGCCGTGAGCGGCGATCGTATCGTCGCCGTGGGCGGCACCGATGAACTGCAGGCCCGCTACCGCGCCGCACGCACGATCGACGCGCGCCGCAGGGCCGTGCTGCCGGGCCTGATCGATGCCCATGCGCATGCGGGCCACGCGATGCTGCGCACGATCGGCGGCGCGGACGGCGATGCATGGTCGGCCGCGGCCGAGACGATCTACACGCGTGCGTCCGACGAGGCATTCTGGGAAACCGAATCGCACCTTGCCGCGCTCGAGCGGCTGAAGGCCGGGGTGACGACGGGCGTGTCGCTGCTCGGCGGCGGCAACTCGATCATGCGCGTCGACGATCCGGTCTATGCACGGCGCCATTGCGATGCGGTCGTGCGCACCGGCACGCGCTCGATCGTCGCGGTCGGCCCGTCCCGGCCGCCCGCGCCGCGTGCTTATACGCGCCACACGCCGGACGGCAGCGACACGCGCGACATCGACTTCGACACGATGTACGCAGTGTCCAAAAGCATCATCGACGAATGCCACGGCGATGCCGATGGCCGGATCCGCATCGCGCTCACGCTGCCCGTGTACGGGCCCGAGCACGACCCCGAACTCGCGCGGTACGAACACGACTTCCGCGACCAGGCCGCCCGTTACGGCGCACTGGCGCGCGAGCGCGGGCTGACGTTCACGCAGGACGGCCACCGCGCGGGCACGCTCGCGTTCGCGCATCGCGAGCTCGGCTTGCTCGGCCCGACGTCGTTCATGTCGCACAGCATCGACCTGACCGACGACGACATCGCGGCATGCGTCGAGACGGGCACCGCGATCGTTCATAACCCGAGCGCGATCATGTCGATCATCGGTCGCTGCCCGGTGCCCGAGCTGATCGATGCGGGCGTGACGGTGGCGATCGCGTCGGACGGCGCGGCGCCCGATCGCGGCTACGACATGTTCCGCCATATGTGGCAGTGCATGCATTACCACCGCCGGCATTTCCGCGACCCGGACGTGCTGCCGCACGGCAAGGTGCTGGAGATGGTGACGATCGACGCGGCGAAGGCGCTGTCGGTCGATCACGAAGTCGGCTCGCTCGAAGCCGGCAAGCTCGCCGACATCATCCTCGTCGACCTGTTCCGGCCGCACATGATGCCGATGAACATGCCGGTGTATCGCGTGACGTGCTTCGCGAACGCGGCCGACGTGTGCATGACGATGGTCGGCGGCAGGGTGCTGATGGAGGATCGGCGCGTGTTGTCGGTCGACGAGCAGGCGGTTCTCGAGCGGGTGAACGAAGTCGCGGAAATCACGATCGAGCGCAGCGGGTTGCGTCATTTGCTCGACGAGCCGAAGACGCTGTGGGGGCGCAGCCGCTATTGACTGACATAATTTGACACGACGGGCAGAACTCTTGTCGGTGTCGCGGCGACTAAGGAATCGCCACATTGACAGGAGCAGAGATAAATGAACGCCAGGATTCCCCTCGCCGCTGCCGCGCTGATCCTCGCCCAGGCCGCATGGGCCGCGGGCCCCACGCCGACGAAAACCTGGACGATGAGCGCGATCCCCGGCGATCGCGCGGCGAGCGACGCGTTCGTCGCGATGAAGAAAGGGCACACGGTGCCGGCATGGGTGACGAACGGCACCGAATCTCCGGGAACCACCGTCGTGTTCGGCGGGCACGACGTCTACGTGATGACCGCCTGCAAGCCGCACAGGTGCGGGTCGGAGCGCATCGCGGTGCTGTACGACCCGCAGAAGAAGGTCATGTACGGTGTGCTGTCCGTCGCCGGTCCGAAGGAGGGCGCCGAGAAGCTGACGTGGCTCAATATCGGCGGCGGTAACGAATCGATCGACGGGCGGACGATTCTGTATGCGGCACTGACGGGCAGCCTCGAGAACCACCCGGACGCGTTCAATTACAAGTGACGCCGGTCGATTGACGGCCTTTCAGGCATCGATCGCCATCGCTGCACGAACGGGCCGGCCGAAGTGAAGCAGGGGCGTCGCGCGATCATGCGCGGCGCCCTTTTTCTTTTGCCGGCGCGGCTCGGTCGGCATGCAACTGCGAAGTTCAACGACGGTAGATGAACTCCAGGTCAGTCGCTTCGCCGACCTTGAAATCGTACGTGCCGACCTTCCTGAAACCGGCCTTCTCGTAAAAGGCGATGGCCTTCGCGTTGCCGGACCACACGCCGAGCCACACCGGGCCGGGGCGTTCCGTGGCCAGATAGTCCAGTGCGGAGTCGAACAACGCGCGCCCGGCGCCGGTCCCTTGAGTACCGCGCCGAAGGTAGATCTGATGGATCTCCCCCGACCCGTCGGCAACCTCCGGGTGCGGGAGCTTGCACGGCCCCGCGTGCGCATACCCCACCAGCCGGCCGTCGTCGCTTTCGGCGACCCACGTGCGGCACTGGGGATCGTTGAGCTGGCCCGTGACCGTTTCCACCGAGTAGGCCTGGGTTTCATACGCAGCCAGATCGTGCGGCGGGTAGTCGATATTGAATCCGTCTTGCAGAAAGGTTTCGCGAAACGTGTCGCGCTTCAGTTCGGCGAGCGGGATGGCATCGGAGGGCGTAGCAACGCGGATCAACATGGAGGATGGCTGGATTCGTGGGTCGGGCCGACAGTTTATCCCGGCTGACGAGAGGCTTGCGAGCGCCTGTTCGACCTGCGTGCGAGCCGTACCAGGGGCGTGTGCGCCCGAACCTGATCGACCGCAAGGCGATCGTGCCGATGCCGGTGGTTGACCGCCGACGGACATGCTAGGATTTCCGACAAACAACTTCGGAGACTGCCATGCCGTTCATCTGCGAAAACGTTGCATGCCGCGCCGTGCTGGCTCGCGGGCAGGTCAGGCCCCATCAGGAGGACTCCGGGTGGTGCTTCTACTGCCCGGACTGCAATACCCGGAACGAGTTGATGTATGTCGACGTGGCCGGCGGCGCCGTCGAGCTGGTTCAGCCGGAGCGGGCGAGCCCGCCGCACAAGGTGGTTGCAACGGCCCGACCGTTGCAGGATGGCAAATACGCCGCGCAGTTGAGCGTTCAGCGGGCGCTCGCGGTGAAGGGAACGTACGCGGCCGAAGAACACTGGGATGAACTCGGTGTGTTCGGCGACGCGCAGGAAGCCGTCGCGCACGCGAAGTCGTTCGCAACCGACCTGCTGCAGCGAGCGGCGTAGTCGGAATCATTCGGTCAACGAAGAAGCGGTGTCGCGCATGCATGCGTGACACCGCTTTGCGTTGTCCGTTCGTTCCCGTCAGTTGTAGATGTCGAACGAGAAATACTTCTTCGCGATCCGCTGGTACGTCCCGTCCTGGATCAGGCTCGCAAGCGCCTGGTTGATCTGCGTGCGCAGCGCGTCGTCGTCCTTGCGCACGCCGATCGCCGAACCGACGCCGAGCGTCTTCGGGTCATGCAGCGGCGGCCCCGCGAATTCGAAGTTCGCGCCCTTCGCGGTCTTCAGGAAACCGAGGTCGGCCTGCACCGACGATTGCAGCGACGCATCGAGCCGCCCCGACAGCAGGTCCTGGTAGACGAGATCCTGCGTCTGGTACGTGCGGACGATCACGCCCTTCGGCTCCCAGTACGTGCGCGCATAGGTTTCCTGCGTCGAACCTTGCTCGACGCCGACGCTTTTGCCCTGCAGCGACTCGGGCGTCGGCTGCAGGTTCGAGCCGCGCCGCGCGACGAGCCGGGGCGGCACGTTGTTGATCTTGTCCGTGAACGCGATCTGCGCGAGGCGCTTCTCGGTCACGCTCATCGACGACAGCACGCCGTCGAACTTGCGCGCCTTCAGCGCGGGGATCATCCCGTCGAACGCGTTCTCGACCCACACGCAGCGCACCTTCATCCGTTCGCAGATCGCGTTGCCGAGATCGATGTCGAAGCCGACGAGCTTGCCGTCGGGCGCGAGCGATTCGAACGGCGCATAGCTGGGGTCGACGCCGAGGCGCAGCACCGCCGGGTCTTTCGCCGCGGCGGCGCCGGCCGTCAGCGCGAGCGCGACGGCCAGGACGAGTTTGTTCATGTCTGTCTCCAATACCGATTGATCGTGTTTGTTTTGAAGCGAACCAGCGGCCGTCGGGCGTGACTGCCCGCGCCCGGCCATGCGCGGGCGGCGGGACGTCGCGCCGGAAGCGGCCGGCGAAACGTCCGGATTCGAAGGGGGCTTTAGCGGGCGGCGCCGATGATGCGCGCCATGCCGTGCCGGTAGCCGGCGGGCGCGAACGCGGCGTTCAGTGCGGCCATCGCGACGATCACGCCGAGATGGATCCACCACGCGATCGCGAAGCCGCCGCCCGCGTCGCGCAGCCAGCCGATCAGCCAGGGGCTCGCCGCGACGGTCAGGAAGCCGATGCCCTGCACGAACGCGGCGAGCGCGCCGGCGAGCCGGGCATCGGGCAGGTGGTCGAGCGTGACGATCAGGCTCATCGAGAAGAAGCCGCCGAGACCGAGGCCGACGCTCGCGACCCAGAGCCACGGCGCGACCGCGGGCAGCGTCGCGAACCCGATGAAGCCGGCCGCCTGCAGCGCGAGCGTGAGCCACAGCACGGCGCGGCGGTCGGGCGAGCGTTTTGCGAGCATCGGCATCGCGAGCGCGCCGATCGCCTGGAACAGTGCCATCCACGCGAGCAGGTTGCCGCTCGCTTGCGGACTCATGCCGATGCTGTGGTAGAACGCGGGCAACCACGCGACGAGGCTGGCGTAGCCGCTGTTGCTGAGCCCGAAGAACAGCGCGAGCTGCCACGCGCGCGGAATGCGGGCGAACGCGGTGAGCGGAACCGATACGGCCGTCGCCCGCACGGCGTCGCGCGGCGCCTTCGCCCGCCACAGCGCGAGCGTGACGAGCGCCGGTACGGCCCACACGGCGAGCGCGAGATGCCAGCCGCCATGCGCGGCGAGCCACGGGCTCGCGACCGCGCCGAACGCGCCGCCGCCGACCAGCGCGGCCGAATAGAGGCCCATCGCGAGCGGCAGCCGGTCGACGAACCAGCGTTTCGCGAGGCCGGGTACGAGCGCCTGGATCACGGCGACGCCTGCGCCCGCGACGATCGCGGTGCCGATCAGGCCGGTGCTGCCGCCGGTCCACAGGCGCGCGGTGCAGCCCGCCGCGATCAGCGCCAGCGCGACGGTCAGCGCGCGCTGCTCGCCCAAGCGTCGCGCGAGCCCGACACCGACCCCGGCGACCACACCCATCAGCAAGAACGGCAGCGTGGTCAGCAGCGCGGCCGCGCGAAACCCGAGGCCCGTGTCGGCGCGCACGACGTCGAGCACGGGGCCGAACGCGGTCAGGAACGGGCGCAGGTTGAGGCCGGCCAGCACCAGCAGCGCGAGCGCGCCATAGGACACGGAAGCCGCATGCGGGCGGTGGACGGCTTGCGCGGTGCCGGGGTCGGACATCGGGATGCTCCAGGGAGGGGCCGGTGGCCCTGAGATGCGATGCCGAAAGGGTAAGCGCGCGCTGCGCCAGGTGAAAATTAAATATTCGACTGGGAATCAGTGCGGAATGCGATGGGGCGGAGCGGGGCGACGGGGACGGATGGGGGCCGCCGGCGGTGGCGGGCGATACGGCGTGACGGGGCCGTCGTCAGATGAAACACGCACCGTCACGCGACGGGCATCTGCTCGGCGAGCGCTTGCGCGCGCGCGGCCACCAGCGTCCGGACGAGCGCGCGATCGGCCGCCGTTTCCGGCGTAAAGATCACGAGCGTCTGGTCGGGCCGGCCGCTCACTGCGAACGCCGAGTATTCGAGCGCGATGCGCCCGACGGCAGGATGGTGGATCTCCTTGGTTCCTTCTTCGTGCGAGCGGACATCGTGGTCGCGCCACAGCGCGTCGAACTCCGCGCTCGCCGCGCGCATCTCGTCGACGAATGCCTGAACGGCCTGCGTCGCACCGCCGCGCGCGACGTCGGCGCGAAACGCGCCCACCGCGAACCGCGCGACGCGTTCCCAGTTCGCCTGCACGCGGCGCACGTGCGGATCGACGAAGATGAGCCGCAGGATGTTGCGCCGCTCCGGCGGCAGCGTCGTGTAGTCGGTCAGCGTCGCGGCCGCCGCGTCGTTCCACGCGACGACGTCCCACGTCGCCGAGCGCACGATCGCGGGGCTCGCGTCGAGCGAATCGAGCACGTGCTGCACGCGCGGCGACACATGGTCTGCTGCGTGATAGCGCACTTCCGGCAGGTGGCCGACGCCGATCAGGAACAGGTGCTCGCGCTCGGCGTCGTTCAGCAGCAGCGCGCGGGCGAGCCGGTCGAGCACGTCGGCCGACGGCGCACCGCCGCGCCCCTGCTCGAGCCACGTGTACCACGCGGTGCTCACGTGCGCACGCTGGGCGACTTCCTCGCGCCGCAGGCCCGGCGTGCGGCGGCGCGTGGCCGGCAGGCCGAGCGCGGCCGGGTCGAGTTTTTCGCGGCGGGCCCGAAGGTATGCGCCGAGCAGGTTGTCAGGGGCGTCAGCCATAGCCTGTTAGTTCGTTTACCGGTAAACCGTCACGACTTCACCGTGCGCGGCGATCGACAGATAGTAAGCCTCCCTGCCATCCGGAGGTGTTGAACATGCGTGTCTTTGTTACTGGAGCGTCGGGCTTCGTCGGCTCTGCCGTCGTGGCCGAACTCGTTGCCGCCGGGCACTCGGTGCTCGGTCTCGCGCGGTCCGATGCGGCCGCGTCGTCGGTTGCGGCGGCCGGCGCCGATGTCCATCGCGGGTCGCTCGAGGATCTCGACAGCCTCACGCGCGGCGTCGAAGCCGCCGACGCGGTGATCCATACGGGATTCAATCACGACTTCTCGCGCTTCGCGCAGAACTGCGAGCTCGATCGCCGCGCGATCGAGACGATCGGTGCGGTGCTCGCCGGCTCGGCGCGGCCGCTGGTCGTCACGTCCGGCCTCGCACTCGTCGCGCCGGGGCGCGCGGCGACGGAGGACGATCCGCACGTGCCGGTGACGTCGACCTACCCGCGGGCGTCCGAAGCGACCGCGGTCGCGCTGGAGGCGCGCGGCGTGCATGCGTCGGTCGTGCGTCTGCCGCCGTCCGTGCATGGCGACGGCGATCACGCTTTCGTGCCGCGCCTGATCGCGTTCGCGCGGGAGAAGGGCGTGTCGGCCTACATCGGCGAAGGCGACAACCGCTGGCCGGCCGTGCACCGGCTCGACGCGGCGCGTGTGTACCGGCTCGCGATCGAGCGCGGTGCGGCCGGCGCGCGCTATCACGCGGTCGACGATACGGGTGTGCGGTTCAGGGACATCGCGGAGGTGATCGGCCGGCGGCTGAACGTGCCGGTCGTCGCGAAGACGGCGGCGGAAGCGGGCGAACACTTCGGCTGGTTCGCGATGTTCGCGGGAATGGATGCGCCCGCAACGAGCGAGCGCACGCGTGCATCGCTCGACTGGGCGCCGACGCAGCCGGGGCTGCTGGCCGATATCGACCGGCCGAGTTATTTCGAAGGCTGAGCGGGGCGGCGGGCGTGCCGTCGTATCCAGACAAGCGGCACGCCCGCGTTGCACCGTTCAGACCGTGACGACGATCTTCCCGACCTGCGCGCCGGTTTCCATGTACCGATGCGTTTGCGCGCTGTCGTCGAATGCTCCGCCAGTCGCATCAAACATCTTCATCGTTTCGCTTTTCGTTTCAGCCGCCATCCGTCTCGTGCGCAGAATTGCTTTTTATTCATTCAAATCTATATTGGGATCTGTTCGTTTCGATGCGAGGAATCAAAACGATGACGACTCAATCGAATGTGCTCGAGAAGTTTCAGATGTGCGCGGCCGTACGAGGAGACACGTCGGCCGTGGTGTCGGAGCAAGCGTGCCTGAGTTACCGCGAGCTGGATCGTCGGAGCGACGCGGTTGCCGGTGCATTGCGAGGCCGGGGCATCGGGCGCGGCAGCCTGGTGCCGATCGAGGCGGCGCGTAACGTCGACTTCATCGTCGGTATCCTCGGCATTCTGAAGGCCGGTGCGACGTATGTCCCGATCGACGAACGTTATCCCGACGCCCGCAAGGACCTCATCCTGCAGCAATGCGATGCGTCGCTGGTGTTGACGGCCCGCGCGACGCAGCGGGATGCGGCCGTTCCGTTCATCAGTGTGGCGGACCTGTCGGTGCGGCGGCCCGACCGGGACAACGCGCATGCGACGCGACCCGCCGATGCGCCGGAGGGTGCGATCTACGTGATCTTCACGTCCGGCTCCACCGGCGCGCCGAAAGGCGTCATTGTCGAGCATGCCGCCGTGGCCACACTCGTCGGCTGGCACAACGCGCGTTTTTCGATGAATGCCGAAAGCCGCGCGACGCTGATGGCGGGCCTCGGCTTCGATGTATCGCAGTGGGAAATCTGGTCGGCCCTCTGCGCGGGGGCGACGCTGTTCCTGCCGGACGACGAAACGCGTTTCGACGCCGATGCGCTCGTCGGCTTCTTCACCCGTCACCGGATCACGCATGCGTACGTGCCCACCGTGATGGTGGCCGACGTGGTGGGTGTCGGCCAGCCGGCGGACCTGAAGCTCGAGTATCTGTTCACGGCCGGCGAAAAGCTCGATCCGGTCGATACCGATCGAGTCAGTTACACGGTGGTCGATTACTACGGGCCGACCGAAGCGACGATCTTCGCGACGTATCACGTCGTTCCGAGCGCGACGCTTGGCCGTCCGGCATCGATCGGACACCCGGTCGGCAATACCGAGATCCTGATCCTGAACGATGCGCGGGAAGCGGTGGGGGAGAACGACGTCGGCGAGATCTGCATCGGCGGGCCAGGCCTGGCTCGCGGCTACCTGAACAACCCTGCGTTGACTCGCGAGAAATTCCGTCCGCATCCGCAACGGCCGGATCGGATCATCTATCGCACGGGCGATCTCGGGCGCCGTCTGAACGACGGCTCGATCCAGTTTCTCGGCCGTCTGGACGATCAGGTCAAGATTCGCGGCAACCTGGTCGAGCTGGGCGAAATCCAGGCGGTGCTCGCCAGAGCGGACGTGGTACGCAAGGCGCTGGTGCTGGCGTTGCCCCGCATCGCCGGAACCGGCAAGGAACTGGTTGCGTTCGTCGTGCCGGCTGATCCCGCCGTGCCGCCCGAGCGGGTCGTCGACGCGCTGAAGGCAAGCGTGCGGCAATACCTGCCGGATTACATGTGGCCCGTCGGTCACGTGCTGCTCGACGACATCCCCGTGACGGCGAACGGCAAGACCGACCGGGCCGCGCTGCAGCAGCGTTACCACGACGAACTGCGCAACCGGACCGAGCAGGAGTCGTATACCGCCGTCGAGCGGATCGTGATGGATGCTTTCGTCGCGCTGACCGGCCATGCGTCGTTTCGCAAGACCGACAGTTTCTTCGACATCGGCGGCAATTCGCTGCTGACGGCGAAGCTTGCCAGGGCGCTGTCGGATGCCGCGGGCACGAAGATGCTGATCCGTGACGTCTACGAGCACTTGTCGGTGGAAGGGCTCGCAGGCGAGATCGAGCGGCGTGTCGCGGCGGCGCTCGAGATCGACCGCGAGCCCGTTTATGCGCTCTCGAACGATATCCGCGTGCCGGCGCAGGCGGATTTCAGTGGCGCCTTCGACGTCGCGCTGCTGGCGCGCCCGCGCACGATTCTGCTGACGGGCGCCACGGGGTTCGTCGGCGTTCATTTGCTGGCCGAACTGCTCGCGACGACGTCGGCGATCGTGCATTGCCTTGTGCGTGCGGAAGATGCCGCCGCGGGACGTGCGCGGATCGACGAAAAGCTGCGCGCCTACGACGTGAACCTCGGGCCGGACGAGCGATCCCGCATCCGAGTGTGGGCGGGTGATATCACGCAGGCGCGCTTCGGGCTGGACGAGCGGCGCTACGCGGCGCTGGCGGACGAAATCGACATCGTTTACCACTCGGCTGGCGCGGTCAATTTCATCCAGCCGTATTCGTTCATGAAGAAGATCAACGTGGACGGCCTGACCCAGATCCTCGCTTTCGCCGGGTACAGGCGCACCAAGGCGCTGATCCTGCTGTCGACGATCTCGGTGTACAGCTGGGGGCATCGCTTCACCGGCAAGGCCATGATGACCGAAGCGGACGACATCGATCAGAACCTGCCGGCGGTGCTCGAGGACATCGGCTATACGCGCAGCAAATGGGTGATGGAAAAAATGGCCGACCTGGCGGCGCAGCACGGCCTGCCGCTGATGACGTTCCGTCTCGGCTACGCGACGTTTCACGGCGAGACCGGCGTCAGCGCCGATTATCAATGGTGGGGGCGGCTCGTGAAGACGTGCATGGCGCTCGGCACCGTGCCCGACCTCGAGGACCTGCGCGAAGGGCTCACGAGCGTGGACTACATGACGAAAGCGCTTGCGTGGATTTCGCGCAATCCGGCGGCGCTGGGGCGGAAATTCAATCTGATCAATTCACCCGAGGCCAACCTGACGCTTCGGGAGTTCTTCTCGAGGCTGGAACGCTACTTCGGCTTGCGGTTCCGGGTCGTGCCGTTCCGCGAATGGCGCGATGCGTGGAAGACCGATATCGACGCACCGCTCTATCCGCTATTGAGCCTGTTCGACGACAACATTCGCGACGGGATGTCCACGGCCGAGCTGTATCAGAACAATTACGTGTGGGACTGCCGCAACGTGATCGAATTTCTCGAAGGCAGCGGCATCGCGCAGCCGGCATTTTCCCGCGAGCAACTGGCGCGGTACATGGAGCGGTCGATCGGCCATCGGGTTGCGGGGTGAGCGCGACAACCGCATACCGCTCGCCTCCCGGGCGACGTCGATGCACCGCCGCCCGCCGCCCGTCATTCGACCGGATGCAGATCCTGCAGAAGCGTCGGCACGAGCTCCGACACGGTCGGGTGGATGTGCATCGCGCGGCTGATCGTCGTGTACGGCGCTCCTGCAGCCATCACGTCGAGCATGCCGTGCACGACTTCGTCGCCCGTCACGCCGAGGATCGACGCGCCGAGGATCGCGTGGCTGTCCGCGTCGACGATCACCTTCATGAAACCCAGGCTCTCGCCTTTTTCCACCGCACGGCCGACGCGCGTCATCGGGCGCGTGCCGACGAGCAGCCGGCGGCCGGTCTGCTTCGCTTCCGCGAGCGTCATGCCGACGCGGCCGAGCGGCGGATCGACGTACAGCGCGTACGCTGCGATGCGATCGGACACCTTGCGCGGATCGTTGTCGAGCAGGTTGGCCGCGACGATCTCGTAGTCGTTGTACGCGGTGTGCGTGAACGCGCCGCGCCCGTTGCAGTCGCCGAGCGCCCAGATGCCGGGCACGTTCGTGCGCAACTGTTCGTCGACCTCGATGTAGCCGCGCGCGTCGGTCGCGACGCCCGCGCGGTCGAGCCCGAGATCGTCGGTGTTCGGCACGCGTCCGACCGCGAGCAGCAGGTGCGAGCCCGCGACTTCGCGGCCGCCGCCCGTGCAGTCGAGGCCGACCGCAATGCCGCTGCCGTCGCGCCGCGCGCTCAGGCAGGTCGCGTCGAGCTGCACGTCGATCCCTTCGTTTTCGAGGATCTCGCGCACCGCCTGCGACACGTCTTCGTCCTCGCGCCGGATCAGGCGCGAGCCCTTCTCGACGATCGTGACCTTCGACCCGAAACGGCGATACATCTGGCCGAACTCGAGCCCGATGTAGCTGCCGCCGACGATCACGAGATGCTCGGGCAGGAAGTCGACGTCCATCATCGTCGAGTTGGTCAGGTACGGCACCGTGTCGAGGCCGGGCATGGCCGGCACCTGCGCGCGCCCGCCGACGTTGATGAAGATGCGCTCGGCTTCGAGCAGTGTGTCGCCCACGCGCACGGTGGTCGCGCCTTCGAAGCGCGCATGACCCTGGATGACGGTCGCGTTTTCCAGCCCGCGCACCCATTGCTCGACACCCTGGTTCGAGCGCCCGGAGATCTGGTCCTTGCGTGCCTTCACGGCTTTCATGTCGACGGTGACTGCGCCGCCCACCGACACGCCGTATTCACCGGCGCGGCGCGCGAGGTGCGCGGCGTAGGCGCTTGCGATCAGCGTCTTGGTCGGGATGCAGCCGGTGTTCACGCAGGTGCCGCCGAAGCGGCCGCGCTCGATGATCGCGACCTTCATCCCGGCGGCGGACAGCCGCGCGGCGAGTGGCGGGCCGGCCTGACCGGTGCCGATGACGATCGCGTCGAAGTGTTGCGTCATGACGTCCTCCAGTGCGGGTGCAGCGAGGGAGCGTAGGCGGGCGAGCCGCGTCCGAGGCCGGTGCAGGGTCGCCCGACGGCGAGCGCCTATGGTAGTCCTGTTGGCGTGCGCTCGCGAGCGGTGGCGGGGCGGGATGCGATGGCGTCTGACCGAAGCCGCATCCGCTGCCGCGCGACGCAACAGGTCGCGTCAGTCCTTGCGTTGCCACTGACTGAACGACACCGGCCGGTGCGCGTCGGCGCGCGTGACGGTGACGTGGTCGGGCTGGTCGTCGAGCGGAAACGATTCGGTGACGATCCGGTTCGAAAACAGCCATCCGTGCGTGCGCGGGTCGTAGCGGAACGTCACGTAGTCGCTCCAGTGCTGCCCGCACGCGACGAAGTTCTGCACGGTGAAATAGCGGCCTTTTATCGCGAAGCCGTTGTCGGCGGCATCTTCGGGATCGAACGGATCGCACTGGCCGCCTTCGTTCGCGCGCAGCACGACCTGGTCGTTGCGCGCGACGAGCCGGAATGCGTGATCCGGTTGTTCCTCGAAGATCAGCAGCGGACGCGGCGACGGCTGCTCGCGCGTATCGACCGCCCGGTGCACGACGACGAGGAAGCTGCGCCGCCCGTTGTCGAGATCCGGCCCGGCATGCGCGAGCAGCGGCTGGTAGCCGGGCGGCAACTGCGCGGCGACCGATTTCGGCAGGTCGCCTGCGCGGGCGTTGAACGAAAACGCGGCGATCAGCGGGAGGAACACGATGGGCAGGCGGGAAACGCGCATCACGGGGTGTCCGGTCGAATGGAGGAAGGAGGTGCCGATGGCGAGGATGTTACAAGTCCCGCCCGGGAAACTCGGTGCCCGGCACCGGATTGAACGCGACGGGCGGCGCGAATCTCGATCATGGGCAGGGCGCGACCGACGGGAAAGAGGGCCAGCATAGCAGCGACAAGCCGCTTTCGGCCATGCGCGAAGCGTGCCAGAATCAACGGCCCGACCGTCGGAAACGACACGCAGGCGCTGGCGATTCGGCGTCACTCACCAAGGAGACTTCGATGACTGCATCGGCTGCCGTACTCGCCATCCTGGCCGCGCTGTTTCTCGGCGCGATGATTCCGGGCCCGAGCTTCGTGCTGGTTGCCCGCAATTCGATCGGGCTGTCGCGCCGCGACGGGCTGGCCACCGCGCTCGGCATGGGCATCGGCGGCATCGTGTTCGGCGGCGTCGCGCTGGCCGGGCTCTACACGCTGCTGCAGGCCGTCGAATGGTTGTACGTGGGCCTCAAGGTGGCGGGCGGTGCATACCTGATCTACATGGCGTCGAAGATCTGGCGCGGCGCCGACCGGCCGATCGCGATGGACGATCCGCAGGCGATGGCCGCCGGCAGCGCGCGCAAGTCGTTCTGGACGGGCCTCACGACCCAGCTCAGCAACCCGAAGACGGCGATCTGGTACGGCAGCATCTTCGCGGCGCTGCTCCCGCAGCATCCGCCGCTGTGGTGCTATCTGGCGCTGCCGCCGCTCGTGTTCGGCGTCGAGTTCGGCTGGTACACGATCGTCGCGCTGTGCTTTTCCACGCGCCGGCCGCGCGAGCTCTATCTGCGCGCGAAGAAGTGGGTCGACCGCATCGCCGCCGGCGCGATCACGCTGCTCGGGCTGCGACTGATCCTGAACGCCCCGAAAGCGGGCATCTGACCGCTTCCATTCCCCATCCGCATCGCACGGCGGCCGGCCACTCCCGTGGCCGGCTGCCGGCGCACACCGCGCGAACGCGTATCGGCATCAGGCTTCGCTGAACCGCGCCAGCAGCGCCGCGAACCGCGTGTCGTCCGGAAATGCCTTCACTTCATAGCGCACCGGGCGATGCCCGGTGGCCGTCATCAGGTCGCCGCACGTGTGCAGCAGCTCGGCCAGCGGCACGTACGCGGACTGCCCCGTCGAGCCGCGATGGAGCGCGACGATATCCGTCTCGGGCAGCAGGGAAGGCACGCCGTCGCTCCACACGCCGACGCTGAACAGGCTGCCGTCCTGGCGCTTGTACACCGAGTAGGTCGCCACGAAGATGTCGATGCCGTCGCGCTCATGCACGTCGTTGAGCAGCATCCGCTGATCCTGGTAGTCGCCCGCGAGCTCGCCGATGCGCAGCGCGTGCAGCTTCGCTTCGAGCCCTGCCGGCACGAATTGCTGCCAGGCGGCGCCGTCCCAGCGCAGCATCAGCGGCGGCAGCGGGCGCGGCTGCGCCTGCGCCTGTTCGGCGAGGTCGACCATGGCGGCGAGCCCGGCTGGATTGCGGTCGCCGGTGAGCAGCAGCACCGCGCGGTTCGGCGCCATCACGACCGGCGCGCCGGCGATCGGCTGGCGGTGGAGCAGGTCGGTCAGCAGCAGCCGCGCCGCGTCGTAGGAGTCGTCGAATTGCGACAGGAACACGCCGTTCGGCAGCGCGGCCCACGGCTTCGACGATTCGGCCCGCAGGTTGTCGATCGCGATGTCGCAGGCTTCGTCGAACGAGACGCCCCATTGGTCGAGCGTCGCGGTCGGCAGGCGCGCGATGTTGAACTCGCCGTCGTATGCGATGCCGATTTCGATGTTCTCGCACAGCGGCCGGAACGCCAGCGCCGTGATGCCGGCCTGCCCGGCCAGTTGCAGCGCGGCCACGCCGCGCTCGGTCGCGCTGCGGATCACGGGCCGCAGCTTCGCGCGCGCGACGGCGAAATCCGTCGGGATCTCGTGCTGCATCATCGCGTTCGCCTGCCGTTTCAGCACGGTGTCCCGCTCGGACGGCTTCGCGGCCGCGTAGTCGCGGAACAGGTTGTGCAGGTTGATGATGTTCGACGGCGCATCCGACTGGACGAGGCAGCCTTTCTCGTCCTCGTGCCGCCAGGTGCGGGTGTCGCCCGATGCGCGCAGCGTGGCGATCAGGCGTTCCGCGAAAGCCTGCGGGGTCGGCGGTTTGCCGAAACGGTCGCGCAGGCGCGTGACGAGATTGGCAAGCATCGTGGGCGGTCGGGCCGGGCCCGTCTGTTGTCGTTGTGGGTCGGTGGCGCCCGCTCTCAGGGGCGCCGCCCGCGGCCGGCACGCGTGGCTCGGCGGGTGTTGCGATGGTAGCGCAACGCGGTGGGTATAGTCGGACGATATTCGCGACCGGTGGGTGATGTGGCGGGGGCGGGAGCAGGGACAGGATCTGGAGCCAGGGCCAAGGCGTGGGCAAGGCAAGGCAAGGGCGCGGCAGGACCGTCTCCGCCGCAGCCCCCGTTCGCCCGCCAAGCCTTGCGCGGCGGGCGTTCGCGTGTGTCGCATGCGGCGCCGAACGGCACCGCTTCCCCGATTCTGGCGGCCCACGTCCCGGCGACGTGTAAACTGCTGCCTTTTTTGACGGTTTGCAGCATGGTGCAAGCACCTCCGCGCCCGGCACTGAGCGGCCCGGCGCTCGTCCGGCTGCTCGCGCGCCTGGCCGATGCCGACGTCGCGGAATCCCGACAGACACTGTCCGACCGGCTGAGCCAGTGGCTCGGCTGGACCGACGCGATCACGCTATCGTCCGCGCTGAACGCGAGCCCGCCCGGCGTCGCGGCCGGCGTGCGCGGCTACGACGCGGAGCGTGACTGCGCGCGCGTGCGCCACGAGCTCGCGCAGGCGATCACGGCCGCCAACCGGCCCCGTGCGCGGCGCCGGCCCGGCGATCCGCCGCCGCCGGCCGCCGACACGGCCGATTTCGCGGACTTCCGCCAGCGTTATCTGTCCCTGCAGCAGGACATGGAAACGGCGATCGGCCAGTTGCGCGGCCGCCTGCGGGTCGCGGTCGCCGCCCGCTCGTCCGGGATGGCGCGGCTCGCGACGCTCGACGCGATCATGGAGCGCGTGCTCGGCGCGCGCGAGCGCAGCCTGCTGTCGCCCATCCCCGCGCTGCTCGGTACGCGTTTCGGGCGGCTGCGCGACGCGGAGCGGCAGGCGCTGGCCGATGCCGAATCCGCTGCTGCAGCCGCAGCCGCAGCCACGGCCGATCCGCCCGATGACGGTGCGATGGTGGCCGATGGCACGGCCGTCGCGGCGATCGTGCCCGGCGCATGGCTCGATACGTTTCGCGACGAGATGCAAAGCATCCTGCTTGCCGAACTCGAAGTCCGGTTTCAAACGGTAGACGGGCTGCTCGCGGCCCTTCGCACCAGCTAATCAACACGCTATGTCCAGAATTCGCCTTGATCTCGTTGTCTTCGTCGCCGGTTTGCTCGCTGTGGGCTGGATCGGCGTCGGCTATGTCGCGTCGAACCCGCTGGCAGCGGCCGTCACGCTGCTGATCGCCGCGTGCTACGTCGCCGGCGCATGGGAGCTGCTGCGCTACCGGCAGGCCACCGCCACGCTGTCGCGCGCGGTCGCCGGCCTGACCGAGCCGCCCGCGAAGCTCGACACGTGGCTCGATATGCTGCACCCGGGCCTGCGCGGCGCCGTGCGCGCGCGGGTCGAAGGCGCGCGCGTCGCGCTGCCGGGCCCGTCGCTCACGCCTTACCTCGTCGGCCTGCTCGTGCTGCTCGGCATGCTCGGCACGCTGCTCGGGATGGTCGTCACGCTGAAGGGCACCGGCGCTGCGCTCGAAAGCGCGACCGATCTCGATGCGATCCGCGCATCGCTGATCGCGCCGGTGAAGGGCCTCGGGTTTGCATTCGGCACGTCGATCGCCGGTGTCGCGACGTCCGCGATGCTCGGGCTGCTGTCCGCGCTCGTGCGCCGCGAGCGGATCGACGCGGCCCAGCAGCTCGACGCGAAGATCGCGACGACGCTGCGCGTGCATTCGTCCGCGCACCAGCGCGACGAATCGTTCCGGCTGCTGCAGCGCCAGGCCGACGTCATGCCGGCACTGGTCGACCGGCTGCAGACGATGATGACGACGCTCGAAGCGCGCAGCGTCGCGCTGCACGATCGCCAGATCGAAAGCCAGCAGGCGTTTTTCGACCGGACCGAGCGCGCCTATGCGGGCCTCGCGTCGAATGTCGGCGACGCGCTGAAGGAAAGCGCCGCCGAAAGCGCGCGCGTGGCCGGTGCCGCGCTGCAGCCGGTCGTCGCCGCGACGATGACCGGGCTCGCGCAGGAGATGGCTGCGCTGCGCGACACCGTGACGGGCGCCGTGCAGCGTCAGCTCGACGGGCTGACGGACGGCTTCGAGAAGACCACCGGCAACGTGACGGCCGTCTGGAACCGCGCGCTCGACGAACAGCGCCGCGCGGGCGATGCCGTCGCGCAGCAGCTGCAGACGACGCTCGGCCAGTTCACCGACACGTTCTCGCAGCGTTCGACGGACCTGCTCGACGGCGTGGCGACGCGCCTCGAATCGACTGAAAGCCGACTGTCGGACGCATGGCGCGACGCGCTGTCGCGCCAGGAGCAGGTCGGCGAGACGCTGGCCGGCCAGCATGCGCGCGCGCTGGGCGAGGCCGCCGCGGCGTTCGAACGCCATTCCGGCGCGACGCTTGCCGCGATGCGCGAGTCGCACGCGGGGCTGCAGGCCGACCTGGCGGCGCGCGACGAACAGCGCGTCGCCGCGTGGAACGATTCGCTGGCCGCGATGGCCGCAAAGCTCGGCGACGAATGGCAGCGCGCCGGCGTGCACAGCGCAGCCCGTCAGCAGGAAATCTGCGACGCACTGGCGCAAACGACGCGCGATCTCACGGTGCAGGCTGCGACGTTCGAACAACGTTCGGACGCGTTGCTGTCGACGATCCGCGATTCGCATACGGGCCTGCAGACGCAACTGGCTGCGCGCGACGAAGAACGCCTCGCTGCGTGGAACGACTCGCTGGCCGCGATGGCCACGAAGCTCAACGACGAATGGCAGCGCGCAGGTGTACATAGTGCGGGCCGTCAGCAGGAAATCTGCGACGCACTGGCACAAACGACGCGCGACCTGAGCGCACAGGCTTCGACGTTCGAACAACGCTCGAACGAACTGCTGTCGACGATTCGCGATTCGCATGCCGGCCTGCAGACGCAACTGGCCGCCCGCGACGAAGAACGCCTCGCTGCATGGAACGAGTCGCTCACCGCGATGGCCGCCGCGCTGCGCGACGAATGGGCGCAGACGAGCGCGCAGGCCGCGACGCGCCAGCAGGACATCTGCGACACGCTGGCCCGCACCGCGAACGACATCACCGCGCAGGCACAGGTGCACGCGAGCGACACGATCAACGAGATCGCGCGCCTCGTGCAGGCTGCATCGGAGGCGCCGAAGGCCGCGGCCGACGTCGTCGCCGAGCTGCGCCAGCGCCTGTCCGACAGCCTGGTGCACGACACCGCGATGCTCGAGGAGCGCAGCCGCCTGCTCGCGACGCTCGAAACGCTGCTCGGCGCGGTCAACCACGCGTCGACCGAACAGCGCACCGCGATCGACGCGCTCGTCAGCACGTCGGCCGACTTGCTCGATCGCGTCGGCGCGCGCTTCAACGACACCGTCGATGCCGAAACACGCAAGCTCGACTCGGTGGCCGCGCAAGTCACGGCGGGCGCCGTCGAGGTCGCGAGCCTCGGCGACGCGTTCGGGATGGCCGTGCAGGTGTTCGGCGAGTCGAACGACAAGCTGCTGACCCATCTGCAACGCATCGAGGCCGCGCTCGAGAAGTCGCTCGCGCGCAGCGACGAGCAGCTCGAGTACTACGTCGCGCAGGCGCGCGAGGTGATCGACCTGAGCATGATGTCGCAGAAGCAGATCGTCGAAGACCTGCAGCAGCTCGCCGGCCGGCGGGCGAGCGTCGGAGCGTAACGCATGCACGACGAAATCGACGGCGGCGCAACCTCCGCGCCGGTGTGGCCCGCGTTCGCCGACCTGATGTCGGTGCTGCTCGGCGCGTTCGTGCTGATCCTCGTCGGCGTGATCGGCATGCAGCTTCAGCTCACGTCGAAGCTCGAGGAAGCCGTGCGCGCGCGCCAGCAGGAAGCGCAGCAGCGCAAGTCCCTCGAGCAGGCGCTCGCCGGGCCGCTTGCAGCCGGCCGCGTGACGCTCGTGAACGGGCGCATCGGCATCAGCGGCAACGTGCTGTTCGCGCTGAACTCCGACCAGTTGCAGCCCGCGGGCCGCGACCTGCTGAAGACGCTGGCCGCGCCGTTGGGCACCTACCTGAAGACGCGTGACGAGATCCTGATGATCAGCGGCTTCGCCGACGACCAGCAGGTGCACGCGGGCAACCGCCTGTTCGCGGACAACTGGGAACTGTCGGCCAAGCGAGCGTTGACGGTCACGCGTGCGCTGATCGACGCCGGCGTGCCGGCGTCGTCGGTGTTCGCGGCGGCGTTCGGCTCCGAGCAGCCGGTCAGCTCGAACGCGGACGATGAAGGCCGCGCGAAGAACCGTCGCGTGGAGATCGCGCCGGTGCCGCGCAAGTCGGCGTCGAACGGAGGGAAGGCGAAGTGACCGGCGACGCGACGCACGTTCGCGCGACGCTCGACGCATGGCGCGAGCAGGGCGCCGACCGGCTCGATCCGGTGCGCTTTCACCGGATCGACGCGCTCGAACGGCGCGCGGCCGCGCTCGAAGGCGATGTGCGTGCGTTGCTCGACGCGCGGCTGGCGACGCTGATCGAAGGTTTTGCGGAAGTGGTGGCGCGCGCCGGTGAAACGGCAACCGCGAGCAGCGCGGCAGGTGCGCCCGCGCGCGGCGCGCTGGCGGCACTCGTCGAGCGGCTCGCGCGCGATGCGCAGGCCGACCGGCGCGGGCTCGATCCCGAGCTGGTCGACTACTTCCGTACGATGTGGTCGAAGGTCCGCACCGAACAGCAATACCGCCAGTCGCTCGACCAGGTGCCGCGCAACGCGGGGCCGCTCAATTCGAACAGTCTCGTGCACCGGTCGCTCGCGACGATGCGCGAGTTGTCGCCCGCTTATCTGCAGCAGTTCCTGTCGTATGTCGACGCGCTCGCGTGGCTCGAGGATCTCGCCGGCGGCGGCGCGCAGCCCGAGAAGGAAGCGCCGCGGGCGAAGGTGGCCAAACCGGCGAAGAAGGCGACGCGCGCCAAGGCGCGGTAACGCTGCGCGCGTTCACGAACGAACGCGGGTGGCTACCGGCGCGGTTCCGCTTCCTGGATCGCCGCGCGCAGCGCATGCAACGCATCGGCCAGCGCCGACGCGAACGGCGGATGCGCGGCGATGCCCGTCGCGTCGAGTTGACTGCCGAGGATCGGCAGCGTGATCGACGCGCGCTCGACGATGTTCGCCGACATCACCGACAGCGTTTCCCGCAGCGCCGCGTCCGCATGCGTTGCGCGCGGCGACGCGTTCAGCACCGCGACCGGCTTGTACACGACGGCTTCGCACCCCACGATCCAGTCCAGCGCGTTCTTCATCACGCCCGTTACGCCGTGCGCGTATTCCGGGCTCGCGATCAGCAGGCCGTCGGCGGCATTCACGCGGTCGATCAGGTCGCGCACAGCGGTGGGCGACGGATATTCGGTATCGGGATTGAACAGCGGGAATTCACCGAGACGATCGAAGCGCGCGATGCGCATGCCGCGCGGCGCGACGAGCGCGGCCGCATCGAGCAGCGCGGCGTTGTACGACTGGGCGCGAAGGCTGCCGCACAGCGCGACGATGTCGATGTGGCGGTCGGTGTGGTGGCGGGGATCGGTGGTCATCGATGTGCGTGTCGGTTGGCGCGTTGCGTAGCGGCGGGCGTCGCGCGGGTCGCACGGATTATCGCACCGGTGCTCGGGCGGCACCGGCCATCCCCGCCGCGCGCGCGAATTCCCCGATCTCCCATCCATGACCGAGCATCAGCCGCCGCGTATGCAGCGCGCCATGCACGTCGTCGTCGACGGTTTCGCCGAGATAACGCAGCGCACGCCCGTCGATATCGACGAAGCCGTGCCGGTAATCCTGCGCGAGCGCCGTCCACAACTGCGCGGCGCCGACCGACTGGCGCGCGCCGCTGATCAGGCACAGGCCTGCGTCGAGCCCCCAGCGATACAGCGTCGTCGCAAGCCCCTTGCGTTGCGCGGACCCGCGCAGCCGCGTATGCGGCGCGCGCAGATAGCGGTCGGCGCGGCGGGGGATTTCGGGCAGGCGGTTGAACACCGTATAGCCTGTGAGCTGGCGCGCGGCCGGGTCCTCGACGTAAAGGAAGTATTCACCGTCCGCCTCGCGGTGACGGACGATCAAGCCGGAGCGGCCGAGCGCGACCGCCGGCAGGCCGTGCAGGCGATGGCCTGGCTGGTAGAGACGCGCGTAGAGCGTGTCGAGTTCATCGTCGATGTCGTGCTGGGAATGCTGTACGTCGATACGCATGGCAAAGGTCGCCCGTCCCGGGCGGTCCGAGAAAGTGGTTCATCGCAAAAGGGGAAAGGAATGGCTGCGGCCCCCGGGCTCGGCGAAGCGAGCCGGGGCCGCGAATCAGCTGGGGATGTGCTGGAAACCGGCGGCGATCGCGGCGAGGCCCGCGATGCAGAGTGCGAACAGGATCAGGACTTTGTGGATCACGTCTCTCTCCTCAAGAATGCGCGGCGCCGAAGGGCGGCATCGCGGAGACGGTGAGCGGCGGGCACGGCCCGCGCGGCCGTCGTGCGGGACGACGGTCGAAGGTCCGGGCGACGTATCGCTCGCGGACGGGCAGCACCATACGCGACGTGATTCGGGCGGGCAATCGGACAGGAGATGAAAAGCGACGAAAGGCGGAGAATCGCGTCGTTTCGCGACAATTGGCCGCATGAGGGCGAGCCACTACCCGGGGCAACCGGCCCCGCCTTTTGCCACCGTATCAGGCCGGCGCGCGCTGCCCGAATGCCTGCCTGATCCGCGCGAACAGCCCGTGCTGCTCGATCCATTCGGCATACGCGCGATAGTCGGGATCGCGCATCAGGTGGCGCTCTTCCGTCTTCGCCCGCGTGTAGTAGATCAGGTTGATCGCGACGAGCCCCGCGCAGTGCATGAGCCCGACCTGCCAGCCGAGCGGCTCGACGAACGGCACCGACACCATCCAGTACGACAGGTTCTTCGTGATGTACGCAGGATGCTTCGTGAAGCGGTACGGGCCCGACGTGATGATCCCGCGGTTGGTGAGGTTCGAGAAACGCAGCCCGAACGAGATCGTGCACAGCGCGTAGGTCAACAGCAGCAGGATGATCACCGAGCCCCAGATCACGCGCAGCGTCGGGGCCGACATCAGCCAGTTGTCCCAGAACATCGAGCCTTCGTAGCGGATGTAGTTGTTCGAGAACAGCGACCAGAACGGCTGGTAGCACATCAGCGCGGCCACCCAGCCGAGCGTCGTCGGCTCGACGGTGCGCACGTGGCTGTCGAGGATGCGGAACGTGCACAGGTAGCCGACGGTGCCGAACATCAGGTCCATCGTGAACGACAGGTCGTACATGAACACGAAGGTCGCGATCGTCATCGGCGCATGCATCGCGTTCGCGAGCGACGCGGTCAGGTGATCGGCGTCCTTCGACAGGTAGACGGTCATCAGCGGCAGGAAGAACGCCTTCACGCCCCAGCCGGCCAGCATCTCGCGCACCGGCTTCCAGCTTGCGGGCTGCTCGCGGCGGAACAGGAAGCGGCCCCACAGCAGGTACGCGTCGTCGGTCTCGCGCTGGTGGCGGTCCATCCACGCGAAGTAGAACGGCGCGGCGACGATCACGTACGGCGCGAGCGAGCGCAGCAGCGACCAGAACGGCAGGTAGAACCGGCCATGGTATTCGGGCAGCAGCCAGTAGATCACGCCGATGCCCGCATAGATCGACGTCAGCGCGCCGAGCCGCGTCGCGACGCGCGCGATGCCGAGCGGCCGGACGGCTTGCCGCGACAGGCCCGCGCTCGGGCGCAGGTAGACGCGCGAGATGAAGATCTCATGCAGCGCGATCGTGCCGATGATCGCGAGGCTCGCGATGACCGCGCGCGTGGCTGCGTCGAGGGTCGGCTGGTCGCGCGTGATCCACAGCGCGAAGAGCCCTGCGGTGATGCCGAGCAGGCCGGCGCGCAGCGGCGTGGCGGAACGGGGTGGGCGGTCCTGGACCGCGGCGATGCCGTCAAGCGTGGAATTCATGATCGGATCCTCGTACGAATGAGGGCCGGCGCCCCCGCTTGGCGGGTGACGCCGGCCGTCGGCCGGGCTTTGTATGGATGCGCGCCCGGCCATTGGCCTGTGGTTCTGTTAGGTAAAGCGTTACTTCTTGTTGCCGCCGCCCAGCAGTCCGCCCAGGAGGTTCGTCACCGGTGACAGCAGGTTGCCGGCGCCGCCCGCGGCACCACCGCTCGAGCCGCCGGTCAGGCCGCCCACCACGGAGCCGCCACCCGCCGGCGTCGTGACCGAGCCGGCCGCACCGCCGGGGCTGGCCGTGCCGGTGGCGCCCGCGGCGCCTGCCGGCGTCGTCAGCGCACCCGTCACCGTGCCGACCGGGCCGCTCGACAGCAGGCCGCCGAGCGTGCCCGTCACGTTGCCGCCCGGCGTCGTGACCGTGCCGGTGAGGCTGGCGCCGAGCGGCGTCAGCGAGTTGACGAGGTTGGTGACCGGCGCAAGCAGGCCGCCGATACCCGCGCCACCGGTGCCGCTGGTGCCGCCCGTGCCACTCGTTCCGCCGGTACCGCTCGTGCCGCCCGAACCGAGGCCGCCGAGCGCACCCGTCAGCGAGCCGAGCAGGCCCGTGACCGGACCGAGCGGGCCGCCGCTGCTCGTGCCGCTGGTGCCGCCCGAACCGCTCGAGCTGCCGCCGCCCAGGCCGCCCGTCAGCGTGCCGAGCAGGCCCGTGATCGGGGCGAGCGGGTTGCTGCCGCCCGTGCCGCTGCTGGAGCTGCCGGCGTTGTTGTCGTGGACGAGGCCGCCGGTGGACGTCACCGAGTTGCCGAGCTGCGCCACGACACCGCCGAGCGCGCCGCCGACCGGGTTGTCGGTCGCGCCGCCGACCTTCGTGCCGGCGCCGGCGAGGCCGTTGCCGAGCGCGCTCAGCAGGCCGTTGAGCGGCGTGCCGAGCAGCGTGACGCCGCCGAGCGTCTGCGTGGCGCCCGGCGTCGTGACCCCGCCGGTCAGCGTGTTCGTGATCGGGTTGATCACCTTGCCGACCTGCGTCTCGAGCTGCTGGACCGGCGAGCTGTTCAGCGCCGTGTTGAGGCCCGACGCGGTCGAGTTGACGGCGCTGCCGACGGTGTTGACGAGATCGCCGACGAGCGTCGTGACCGGCGACAGCGGCGACAGCGGGCCGGAGCCGAGGCTCGTCACCGCGTTGCCGAGGTTGTTGACCGTGCCGCCGGCGCCGGTCAGCAGGCCGGTGGTCGACGTCAGCGTCGGTCCGAGCGGGTTGGCCGACACGCCGATCGAGCCGAGGCCGGCGGCGACGCCGTTGCCGAGCGCCTGCACGCCGTTGCCGAGGCTCGTGACCGCGTTGCCGACGCTGGTGGCCGTCGTCGGGTTCGTGCCGGGGATCTGCACGCCGCCGATCTGCGCGCCGCCGGTTGCGACCGTCGTGCCGAGTGCCGTCACGAGGTTGCCGGATTTCTGAAGGACATTGCCGAGGGGGGTGACGCCGGTGCCGGAGGTGCCGGAAGTGCCCGACGTGCCCGACGTGCCCGAAGTGCCGGAAGTGCCGGAAGTGCCGGAAGTGCCCGAAGTGCCCGAAGTGCCGGAAGTGCCCGAAGTACCCGAAGTACCCGAAGTACCCGAAGTACCCGAAGTACCCGAAGTACCCGAAGTACCCGAAGTACCCGAAGTACCCGAAGTACCCGAAGTGCCGGAAGTACCCGAAGTGCCGGAAGTGCCCGAGGTGCCGGAAGTGCCCGAGGTGCCGGAGGTACCCGACGTGCCTGAGGTACCCGAAGTGCCGGAAGTACCCGAAGTGCCGGAAGTGCCCGAGGTGCCGGAGGTACCCGACGTGCCTGAGGTACCCGAGGTGCCGGAAGTACCCGAGGTGCCGGAAGTACCCGAGGTGCCGGAGGTACCCGAGGTGCCGGAAGTACCCGAGCGACCGATATGAGGGGGGGGGGCTGGGTGGGCGGGGGGGGGGG